>CALABZ010000001.1 GCA_937888615.1 uncultured Lentisphaeria bacterium
TGCGCAGAGAGACGAGTTATTAACAGGAAAAAGCCAATACTTTTGAAATTGGCTCTATATATTAGATAAAGATCTTATCGCCCCAAAACATGGTCAATAAGCTTAATCAGAGGCACTAGGGATTGCACTACATCTTATAATTTCAGATGTGGCCCAATATAACCAATATATATTTTTTTACTTTCATCATCTGGGTAAAAGTGAAGCCGATAACCCAATGACAACTTTATGTGATGTTTGAAAAATTTTTTGCATCCAGAAGGAAGCCAAAACTCTCGCTCTCTTCGCAAGCGCGGAGAATTCTTAACACTTTCTGATTCATCACTGACTTGAAACGATAATCCAAGTTTCCGTAAAAATTCACAATTGTAAGATTTAAAAATTCCGTTATGCCATTCATTGGTGAATTGATTTAACCGATTGAGGGACTGTTTAACCTGATTTAAGATTGTAGGTGATCCAGACCAGTTATTTAACTGTTGTATTGCTTTTCCGCAAAGGGAAATGCCTGGATAAGAATCATGGAAATTATTGACGATTTCTCTACCTGATGAAAGTAAAGCATTGTGTCTTTCCAACAAGGTTGGTAAATAATTAGAAAATGTTGAATAATCATAAAAATTTTGAATCTCGCCGCTTTCATTCACAATTACTGCGGTTTTAGGATTCATACGTACAATGCTTATCTTTAAAGGGGATATATCCCATGGATATCTTGTTGCAAAGCTTATCAATGGAGCTTCATGCCAAGCCGCAACACGAACGGTGTTGTAATCAGAATTCCCATTAAAAGAAACTTCAAACAAATCAGCTCCATCTGTCATATCATTTGAATTAAATAAAGGCGATTGAGTTGCAATTGAGCGAAATGCCTGAATTATATCCCGATCTGTTCCGGTCTGATGTTGATCGTGCCAATTTTTCCAAAAATAACCCGGAGCCAATTCTAATCTAAACCAAGATGAGTCTACTGATTGGTCAATTAAAATCATTCTTAATCCTGCATTTTTTGCCTCAATGCATATCTTCAGGAAAGCAGAAACAGCGTTTTCAGCAGTATTGCGATGATCAAATGGCAATGAATGATGATTAAATACAAGGCAATCCATCATAGTAATTTTTCCAATAGCCGATCTCCCTCATCGAAAAAACCTTTTGGCCAAACATCAATTCTTCCGTCTTCATCAATTTCCGGGTTAATAACTAATGCTTCGTGAACTGAAGTTGAGCTCCGTTCCAAATAGAATATTTTCACTTTATGAGAAGATATAACCTGTTCTCGGATTGCGACACGAACCCCATTCAGAAAATGATCAGAATGAGTTTCTATAAAAAGTTGAACATTGTTTTGAGCCGCAATTGAACAGAGTTTACCAATTATGGACTGCCCCGCTGGATGCAAATGGGCTTCTGGATTTTCAATAATGACCATGTCTCCAGGACTTGAACGAAGGATTGTCGTTAATACAGGGAGGGCGAAAGTTAGACCAAAACCAACATTCTGTGGCTTAAAGTCAGCAGTCATTTCATTCCCCTGTTGAAAAGCATAATTGAGAGATACTACGTTCATTGTAGGCTGTAATTCTGCATGAATTCTGATCCCTGGTGAAATCTCAGACATCCATTTATCCAAATTGTCCAATAAAGATAGTGATGGAGAGTCTGGATGTTTTAGCGCTTCAATTGACAATGGCACCAAACCATATTCAGCAATGTAGTGTGCGGTATATTCGCCATGATTACCAAGAGAGTTTAAATCTCTAATGTAATAATCTGAAACTTCATAGGACGATTTTGGACTGATTCTATCAGCTGATAAATATTGAAAATTTTTTGAGAATAGGCTTTTATTATTTATGCTTTTATGAATCCTGGTTTTTTTTATTTCTAATGGCTGTAAATCAGACTTACTATCATAGTTAAATGTAAAATGAATTGGATTTTCGTTATTCCATGTCAAGGTAAAATCAATGGTTTCTTTTTCTGCTGTTTCGGTTAAAATATCCTGTCCTGTTCCCAAAGAAACATATTCTCCTTTAAGAAGAAGACCTTTATTAAATAATATATTTTTTTCATGAGATTGACGAAGCAATAATAAAGATTGAACTAATGATGACTTCCCCATTCCATTCAACCCGCTAAATAAATTTAAGGAAGCTAAGGGGAACTGAGCATCATTTAATGATTTAAATCGCTGTATTCTTAGAAAGTTAAGCATTTAACGCCTCCAATATGAGTTCTTTAACTTTATCTCGGCGGGTTCGGTAATGATCTTTTTTCTGCGTAGAATAGGTAATGGATCGGAAATAGTCATTATCGGTTGCCATTAGATTAAGGTGCTTTTTAATGAGTTCCTCTTTTTTGTTATACAAATTTTCTATCTCAATTTCAGATAGTTCACTTAAGGCATTCATCCAAACTTCAAAAAGCGTAGAATTTTTTCGGCGTCTTTTGACGTGGTTCCCGTCTGTACTTTTCTCAAAAGCATGAACCTCAAAAATATCCCAGCATCTTTTAATTGCAAGACGAAATGATTCGTTATATTTAATTAATTCATCAGGAGAGGCTTTCTCTAACTTATCAATCATTTCATCAAGAAATGAAGCAATATTTTTCTTACTATGCTCATAATCCATAAATCGAAAGGCCAAATATCGAAGAACCAATTCCTGATCTACCATGCGACGGCTTTGATCTCCAATGGTTTTTTTTAGGAAATCATCCTTCGCAAGATCTTCTAAATATTTTCGTACAGAAGGTTTTGCCATTGCATTACGGATTTCCTGATCATTTAAAACCAATCCCCCCGTATTAATTCGCCGAAATATTGAATATTTGACGGCATCAGGAGTTCCTGGTTGAATGAGAAAAAGGGTCACAGCACATTCATCAAGCCGCCGTTTGTATGTTCGAGGTAACTCTTCGTATTTCATGTCATTAAAATTTTTCAGGTATTCAAGTCCATGAAGTCTAAGCTTTTGATCTACAACAAATTTCTTAATGGCTGATAGTCTTTGAAGACCATCCACAATTAGCCATTTGTCATCATTGGAAGCATCGAAATAAAATGCGGGAAGCGGGAAACGAATAAGCACTGATTCTATAAGTTTGGACATTTTTGGATTGTCCCACAATTCAGCATGACGCTGAAAATCTGTGTTCATGTCTATTTCATCATGCTTTAATCGTTCAATAAGATTATGCAATGTATCAGGCTTGGAAATAATATTTATTTCTGCAGGATTAAACGGGTCCTGCATAACAGGCTCCACGGCATCGTCTTCGCTATCATCGCTTGTAATATCTGTATTCTCAATTTGAATATCTTCATCGTCAGGAATATTTTCTTGCGATTCAATTGTGCTATCTTCATTTATTATATTTTCATAATTATTACTCATATTTTCAGCCCTTTAGGAGTTATCTTACACCTGACTTTTTATAATGTTTTCATCAGCTCAATGAAGGCGTCGAAGTTATACGCTCTAACTAGGCTAGAGACTTGAGTAGCCCGACACCATTTTATTCGCCTTAAAACTCTCTTTGTTCTTACTGATTTACACTCAAAAATGACTGGTTTGACGTTGCTTGGGAGGCGTATCGCAATCTTTTTATTGCCCCAAAAGATGCCATCCAGAACAAATCTACTACCCTTTGCCGCACCTGAATTCAGGCCGATATCCAACATAACTTCAAATATATCATTGACTGAGACATTTTTCAACCATTCATTATCTTTGATTAAGGTTTTTGATTATTATAATCAATCGAAATTCTGCCGCTTTTTCAAGCCGACTTTTTCCAAATGTGCGCAATTTTCAGGACGTTATTACGCTTACTTTATTATCATCAATTTCGACTTCGATTTTCAGAACTGAAATACAGGAAAAATTACAGGTATGATCCGCTTCAGTTCAATAAGCCTCCAACTGGCTGTATCTCCTTAAAAACAGGCTAAAAGCAGGGGGGCTGTATGTCCATACAGCCTACCCTGTTTTAGCCCGTATAAAATGCATATTTCCCACGCCGGCGTGGCGTTTTACGGGGTTAAATGACGAACAGCCAAAAATGAAGCAATTTCAGGGGTTTGCGATTTCAGTGATTTTTTATTGTCGAAAACCGAAGAGAAGCGTGATATCCGGCGACATCATCAGGTAGAAATCTGTGAGTCTGGTGTGGCAGAAATGTGGCAGAGATGTGGCAGGCACGATGATTCGCGGCATGTTTTTGCGGCTTGTGGCGGGTTTGGAATAAAATTTATTTTGAGCTTAGCTTGAGGTTGAAATAATGGTGGGCGATGAGGGATTCGAACCCCCGACAACTTGGGTGTAAACCAAGTGCTCTAGCCAGCTGAGCTAATCGCCCCTTTTAAAACAAGGAATGTAAATATAATCGTTTTTTTGCGCTTTACAAACCAATTTAATGAAAATTCCTCGCTTTCAAGAAAATATTCCGTTCGTTTGTACTCTTCAATGATGAATACACGGCACTTCGAATTTGGAGTAGGAGGACTATGCCGCATTGATCGGATTCTTTTCCAACGCTTACCGTAAAGAGAAAGATAACTGTCTTCGTTTTGTTCTTCCCGGAGGCCGGGAGATGCCTTATTTGTAAAAAATATGGAATGACGCTTGACAAGTAAACGATCGTTTACTATATTATAAGTGAACAGTTGTTTACTTGAAAGGTGTTGTTGTGCGAAATACGAAGGAAGAAATCTTGCTGGAGGCGCTGAAGCTGTTTGCCAAAGAGGGCTATGAGGCAGTTTCGATGCGCGATATTGCCGGGAAGCTCGGCATTACGCAGGGGGCGCTTTACCGGCATTATGCAAGCAAGCGCGATATTTTCGAAAGCATTTTGCGCCGGATGGAGGAGAACGACCGGGCGTGTGCCTCGGAATTCCATGTCCCGGAAAAGGTGTTCAGTGAGACTCCGGAGCCCTATCGCCATGTCGTGCCGGAAGAACTGATTCAATTCACGCTTGCCATGTTCCGTTATTGGACGGAGAATGAATTTGCCTCCTTGTTTCGCCGGATGCTGACACTGGAGCAGTACCGCACGCCGAAAATGGCGGCGCTTTACCAGAGTTGCCTGGGACGTGGCGTGCTCCTGTATCTGGAGGATATTTTCCGTGAAAACGGCTATGACGATCCGGGGGACGCCGCGCTCCGTTTCTATTCGCCGTTTTATCTCCTGTTGAACCAATACGACGCTATCGACGACAAATCGAATATCGTCGGGCGTCTTCAAAACCATCTGAAAGGATTTTATCATGAATTATTGCAAAAGCAAATCTTATGACACACCACAGTTTCACGAAAAAATCATGGGGCCAAACCCCGTCAAGCTTACCGAAGAACTCCTGCAGAACCATCGGATTCCGGACAAGGCCGTGGTTCTGGACCTGGGAAGCGGTCTGGGCGTGACCTCCGTTTTTCTGGCGAAGGAATACGGTTTCAAGGTCTATGCCGGTGATTTGTGGAGCGATCCCGCCGAAAATCAGCAGTTCTTCGAGTCAATGGGGCTTTCCCCCGAACAGCTCGTCGCGGTGAAGGCGGATGCTGAAAACCTGCCGTTCGAGAAAGAATTCTTCGACGCGGTTGTTTGCATCGATTCCTACAACTATTTCGGACGCAGCACTACTTATCTGGACGAGAAACTCTTGCCGTATGTCAAACGCGGCGGGTTGCTCTACCTGGCATTTCCGGGCATGAAACGCGATTGTCACGACCAGTTGCCGCCGGAGCTTCTGCTGTCATGGACGCCGGAACAGTTGATCTATCTTCGCGATATCATCTATTGGCGCTCGATATTTGAGGCGGCCACCGGGGCGGAGCTGCTTTCGATCGGGGAAATGGAGGGCAACGAAGAGGCTTGGGAGGATTGGTTGGCGAGTGAGAATGAATACGCGGTCAACGACCGCAAAACGATGCGTGCGGGGGGCGGGAAGTATTTGAATTTCATTGCCGCCGTGCTGAGGAAAAAGCCATGAGCAATGCCTGTCGGTCGTTTTTTCGGGTTCTTCGCCGCCCTGCGCTTTTCGAACAAAGTCCGCATCCCTTCTGGGATGACGAACATATTTCGCAGGGAATGCTTGCCGCGCATCTGGAGGCGGATTCGGACGGAGCCAGCCGCCGCCATGAGTTCATTGCTGACTCGGCGCAGTGGATCGCTTCCCTGGCCGCCCCGGCGGCGGGGAAGCGTCTGCTGGACCTGGGGTGTGGGCCAGGACTGTATGCGGGGCGTTTTCAGCAGTGCGGTTTCGCTGTTTTCGGCATGGATCTTTCGCGCCGTTCAGTTGAATATGCGCGAAAGCATACCGATCCGGCGATCAACTATCATTGTGGGGATTATATCCGGGCCGAGTTGCCCGGAGTAATTGATGTCGCGACTATGATTTATTGCGACTTCGGCGTATTGTCGCCGGAATCCCGCCGGACGCTGTTGGACAAGGTTTTCCACGCTTTGAAACCGGGCGGACGGTTTGTTTTCGACGTATTCACACCCCGGCAGTACGGGCATTTCCGGGAAACGAGCTCTATTGTCGAAAATACGTCGGGCGGTTTCTGGTCGCCGGAGCCGCATATGCTTCTGGACCGGCATCTGGCGTACCGGGAAGACCATACTTTTCTCCGGCAGGCGGCGGTCTTGACGGAAAATGAGCTCAAGTCTTACCATATCTGGGAGCACGTCTTCACCCGCCGGGAGCTCCGGGCGGCATTGACGGCGACCGGCTTTCGAAAAATCAATTTCTACGGCGACATCGGCGGCGCTCCTGATACTCCGAAGAGCAAAACCCTGGCCGTTGTCGCGGAAAAATAAGGAATCACTTTTATGAATCCAGACACCCTTTATCCCAGCAATTACGATCATCATACCGTGTATTTGAAAAATGTGGTGAAAAGCCCTTTCATTGAAATCGGCGACTATACCATTCTCCACGATTTTCTGCACGATCCTCTTGATTTCGAGAAAACAAGCGTCCTTTATCATTATCCGCATGTCAATCACGACAGGCTGAAAATAGGCAAGTTTTGTTCGGTGGCGGCGGGCGCAAAATTCATTTTTAACGCCGCTAACCATACGTTGAATTCGCTGTCG
Organism: uncultured Lentisphaeria bacterium; assembly: GCA_937888615.1. Taxonomy (GTDB): domain Bacteria; phylum Verrucomicrobiota; class Lentisphaeria; order Victivallales; family Victivallaceae; genus UBA5239. The sequence goes on from CALABZ010000001.1 coordinate 7,102, forward strand.
AGCTATCCGTTTCCGGTGATGCACGACGAATGGCCGGTTCCCGACATGAAAGTCGCCGACGCATGGGACAACCACGGCGATATCGTAATCGGCCATGACGTTTGGATCGGTTTTGAAGCCATAATTCTCGCGGGCGTGACCGTCGGCGACGGCGCGATCATCGGCGCACGGGCGCTGGTGACCAAAGACGTGCCGCCCTATACGATTGTCGGCGGGATGCCGGCGAAACCGATCCGCAAGCGTTTTGACGACGCGACAATCAAGCGTCTGTTGGAACTCCAATGGTGGAATTGGCCCGCCGAAAAGATTCGCCGGGCGATTCCCGCGATTCAGGCGGGCAAACTGGAGGAACTCGAATCCTGACCGCTATTCCGTTCGCAGATAAGTGTCCGCCAGGTCGAGGTAATGAGCCCAGTCCTGCGGGGTCTGGTCATGTTTGCCGGTCCGCAGATGGTAACTGACCTGACCCGTCAAGGGGGTGTCCGGCGGCGGCATGACGTCGGTGCCGAGCCCTTCGACGCCGAACAGGCGGTAGACCTCCGCCGCGTGGACGCCGGAGAGAAATTCCCCTTTCGGGTCGGCCCATAGGTCCTCGGTGGCGCTGGCGATGCAGACCGGGCGCGGGGCGATCAGCGAGATCAGAAAATGCTGGTCGAACGTCATGCTCGCTTCGTTTTCCATGTATTTGGCGAACGAGTCGCGAAACCAGTGTGGGAATCTCGATTTGATGATGGCCACGTTCTCGCCGTAACAGCGCTTGAAAAGCGCCGCTCCGGCACAACCGGAATCGTTGCTGATGACCAGCCGGAAACGGGGATCGTTGGCGCCGGCCCACAGGGAACTCTTGCCGAGGCGCGAATGGCCATGGACCGCGACTTTGGCGGCATTGACCATTGGTTCGGTTTCCAAACAGTCGAGGGCGCGCGAGAGACCCCAGGCCCAGGCGCTGATCGCGCTGTAGGATTCGTTCATTGAGGCGGGGGCGGCGTTGCCGCAGAACAACCGATAAATGCTTTTGTCCCAGTGTTCGGGGCCGTCCGGAAAAATATCATGGTAACAGATGGTGGCCGAGGCATAGCCGCGGCGGATCGTTTCTTCAAAGTTCCAGCGGGCGGTCTGGACGCCGCGCGATTCATCGGAGATATCGAGGCCGGGCATGCGCTGACCGGTGATCAGGACGTCTTTTTCCGGGGTGGCGGCGTGATTGCCCTTGAAGTTCAACCCGAGGAAAGCGGGGACCGGTCCGGCGGCGTTCGCCGGAATATAGAGGAGCATGTCGATGGCGTGCGAAACGCCGTTGTTCATTTCGAAATGAATCCGGTATTCTTTGCGGACGGCGATGCCGCCGAGCGCGTCTTCGCGGCAGGAGAGAAGTTCGAAGGACGTCCGGTCGGGACGCGGCGGCAGTTTTCCGTAAAGTTCGTTTTTGTAGAGTTCCAGGATGCGGGGACGCTGGAAGTTCACCCATTCGAAAGCGTTTGCCACTTTCGAGCCGTCGGCTTTGTCGAGGGGCGACGGCAGAGTATAGGAAGGAACCCGGGATTCGTCGTAATTGGCGGCACTTATCAATTCTTCTCTCGTTTTCATGAAAAAAAGCCTCAATTTGGTTAGGGATTCCTTTAAATTATCATGAATCCCCGTGATTCCAAATGAGGCTTTGGCGAAATATCCGGAAAATTACTTCAGGGAAGCCCGGATTTTATCTTCATATTTGCGGATGTCGATCACGCTGGAGGTACGGCGCGCTTCTTCGGCGGCGAATACCAGCAGGTGTCCTTCCAGCGAATTCTTCAGGGGGGTCAGCAGGATTGAACGGTCGCCGGTGACGATGGCGTCGCAGAAGTTTTCCATGATGGCGCGGTCGCCGCCGCTGTGGGTGCCGGTGATCTTGACGGTGATTTCCTCGCGGAAATTGGGTTCGAAACTCCACACGGTCAGTTTGGGCTCGAGGCCGCGGTATTCGATTTCACCGTTGGTCAGGCTGACTTTCATCATTCGGCGTTCGGTGCCGTTGGTGCCGCACATGGTGAAGGAAGAGGTGGTGTCGTCATCCATCTGCACCGCAACCACCTGATTGTCGACCACGTTGTTATCGCATTGGAAGACGCAGCGGCCGAACTGGTGGCGCAGCATCAGTTCGCGCAGGTGATCCTTGTCGCGGACGACGCCGAGCTGGCGGATATAGGCGGGGTCGGTGTATTCGTCGAAGTAGATTTTCATCACGTCAAACGGACATTCCTTGCTGTGGGGACAGCCTTCGAGGCAGTATTTCGGCGCACCGGGAGGGCAGTTTTCTTTGCGGAAAAAGTTGAGCGAACCGAACGAGGAGACCTGTTTGACTTTTTTGCCGGTGATATAAGTGAGGATGTCGGTGTCGTGGCAGGACTTGGCCAACAGCATCGGGGTCAGGCGGGAGTTGTTGAAAAAGCCGCGGACGAACGAGTGCGCCATATGGGAATAACAGAGGTTTTCGCTGTGCTGGAGGCAAGTGATGGTGCCGTAACGGCCGGAATCGACGAGGCGCTTGATGGTTTTGTAGATCGGGGTCAGGCGCATCTGGTGGCAGACGATCAGGATCTGTTTGTAATCAATGCAGGCGTCGTAAAGGCGGATCAGTTCTTCGGCATTGGTGCAGAGGGGTTTTTCCACCAGGATATGCCAGTTGCGGCGCATGGCGATTTTGATGGGTTCGATGCGTTCGTCTTCAATGGTGGCGATGACGACGCCGTCGAGGTCGTTCAATTCGGCCTTGTCCATTTCGGCGATGCTGGCGAAACAGCGGTCGGCCGGGATCTTGTGCATTTGGGCGAATTGTTCGCGCTTGGGCTGGTCGGGCTCGACCACCATCGTGAACTGTGCGCGGTGCGGCATATCCAGCGCGAATTGGCCGAAAATACCCTGGCCGCGGTTGCCCGCGCCAATCAGTCCGAGTTTGACTTTTTTAATCATGGTTATGCTCCTTGAGATAGTTGATTCGGGGTTCGAATTTACCATTTTTTATATAAGACTCGATCAATTCGACGCCACGGCGGCCCAGTTCGGTGCTGTCCAGCGGCAGGGGAATATCGATCAATTCGGGGTACAGGGGATTCTGTTCGTCACTGGGAGGAGTGATGATGACCGGGCGCTTGATGCCCGTTTCGAAAATATAACGCGCCGCGCCGGGGAACGCGCGCCCCACGATAATCAGCAGATCGGGCGGTTCGGGCAGGGCCATCAGCGTTTCCATGCCTTTGTAGCCGTCTTCGTCGGCGGCGGCGTAAAGATAGGATTCGGGGATGTCGATTCCGTGTTCATGCACCGATTCGGCGACTTTTGCGAGGAATTTTTGCGTGGAACTGAATGCCGGATCGCCGACGATGGCTCCGGGACGCCGGATATCGCGGGTTTCGAACGCCTTGGCGATAGCTTTACCCAGTTCATTGGAGTTCGAGTTCAGGATATTGACCGGTTCCTTCAGGTCGTAAGTCCCGATCACCAGATAGGGGAGGCCGGACTGATTGAGTTCACGCACGGTCCGGTCATCGACCTGGCCGGTGATCAGCAGGCCGTCGATTCCGTGTTCATGGCACCAGTTCGCGGGGGAACTTTCGGCGTCGCCGGGGGCGATGGTCAGGTTGATTCCTTTTTCTTCGGCCTTGACCGCGCACCCCAGGAAGACATTGCGGTTGAAGAACCACGCCAACCCGGATTTTCGGACGCAAAACGCGATATTGAGCTTGCCGTTGTTGCTCAGGGACGAATGCCGGACGAACGTGCCGCGCCCGACGTGGGTTTCCACCAGATCTTCCTGATGGAGCTTTTGAAACGCGGACAACACCACCTGTCGTCCGACACCGAAGCGCCCGGCCAGGTCGCGGATACTTTCCAGCCGGTCGCCGGGGCGGATGCGTCCCTGACGGATGGCGTTTTTTAGATAATCGATAATCTGTTGCGACTGCGGCGGCGAGGTTACGATTTTCATAAAAAAAGATTCCTGTTTGACATTCAATGATATAATATATGTCAATATATGACACTTGTCAAGAGGATATCATTTACTTTTTGATAAAATTATATACGACACGCCGGGTAGGGTTGCCTGTCTCAGGCAACCGTTCGCCTTGAATGCCATACCGGTAAAGCATATAAGAATAACGGCCCCTTGGGACAGCGCGCCCTACCTATATTTATTTTGAAAAACAGGACCGCACGCATTCGAACAATCGGTAAGCAACGGAGGCTCTCGAATAGGTCATGGGGTAGGGGCCCGATGGAAAGTACAAGGCCAGCCGGATCAGGAAATATAAAACAAGCAGTCCGGTGATTATTGGATAAAACAGGCGGCTGTGATGCAGCCGTCCGCAAAACCGAATTTTGTTCCGCAGCAGGAAGATCAGAAAAACGCCTCCCGCCGGCAACAAAAATAGATGATATTTAAGCGATTGGACAATCTCGCCGCGGCAGAGGGCCTTGGCCGCGGAGGTCAGCCCGCAGCCGGGGCAGGGGAGTCCGGTCATGGTTCTGAACCAGCACAGCGTATTGCTGCCGACGGCATATGCCAGGAAAAAAAAGGCGGCGAATACCGCCGCCAGAATAAGGATGCCGGGTCCGAAGTTTTTACTTTTTCCAAACTTCATTCAGATTTTCCTGAATAATGAAATTTCCCACAAGTCCGAGCCCGAAAAACGCCAGTACCATGAATAGAATCGACTGATCCTGGGGTGGAAGTCCGGCTTTTTCCTGCATCCGGGCGGTATCCCGACCCATCTTGTAGTACCAGACATAGGCGAAGGGGAAGCAGACGATTGCCAGAAGCAGTTCGAGTCCGGGAGAGATAGAGGAATCGTCAAGATAATTTTTGACCTCCTGACGGACGGCGTACATCCAGAATAGTCCGTAAATGCCGCAGGTGATAAGCGTCAGCAACACAACCAGAATGGGACTGCGAAAAATACCTTTCATTGATCCATCTCCTGTTTTTCTGTTCCATTATTCGGATGCCATAATTATAAGATTGTTTTCGGTGGAATGCAAATGACATTTGCAGATTTCATCAATGTTTTCTGATGGCGAATGAAATATTTGTAGTACAAATGGTATTTTGCGGTTGACAAATGATCGGAATTGGATTATCTTTTTGATATTTCAACCAAATATGGAGAATTTTAATATGACCAGAAAAGCTTGTATCGCCGGTTTCGGTGAAGTCATGCTGCGGCTTTGTCCCGCAGGCAAGAAACGTTTTGCCCAGGTGCTTCCCGGTCAGCTCGACGCCACATTCGGCGGCGGCGAAGCCAACGTCTGCGCCTCGGTCGCCATGCTCGGTATGCAGAGCCGCTACCTTACCGCATTGCCGGAAAACCCGATCACGGCGGCTTTTGCGGCGCAGATGCGCGGGCTCGGCGTCGATACCTCGCAGATCCTGTACGACAAGCTGGGACGCATGGGCATCTATTTCGCCGAACACGGTTCGGCCCTGCGCGGTTCGAACGTGATCTACGACCGCGAAAACTCCACGATCTCCCTGCTTGGACCGGACTCCTATGACTTCAAGGCCATGCTTGACGGCGTGACCCACCTGCATCTTTCCGGCATCACACCGTCGCTGACCGAAAACGCCTATCGCGCCACGCTGGCGATCGCCGAGACGGCCGCCGCACAGGGTACGACCGTTTCCGTGGACCTGAATTACCGCAAAAAATTGTGGAACTGGGAACCCGGCACCGCCAAGAATGAACTGGCCCGGCGTTGTATGGAAAAAATCGCCGCCTGTGGCGACGTCATCATCGGCAACGAAGAAGACGCCGCCGACGTTTTCGGCATCCATGCCCCCGATACCTCCATCGAGAGCGGCAAGCTGAACATCGACGGCTACAAGGTCGTGGCCGCCCGGCTTTCCGAGAAATTCCCGAAGGCGAAATTCATCGCCATCACCTTGCGCGAAAGCATTTCCGCCGACCACAACAACTGGGGCGGCATGCTTTACGACTGCGCCGCCAAACAGACTCATTTCGCGCCGCTGGACGGCGAAGGCGCCTACAAACCGTATGAAATCCGCGATATTGTGGATCGTTTCGGCGGCGGCGACTCATTTTGCGCCGGACTGCTGTTTGCGCTGAACACGCCCGAATATGCGGAACCGGCGACGGCGATTCGTTTCGCGGTGGCCGCCAGTGCGCTCAAACACACGGTTTCCGGCGATTACAATTTCAGCAGCAAAGCCGATGTCGTCGGCCTGATGAAAGGCAGTGGTTCCGGGCGCGTCCAGCGCTGACCCCCGGATAATCGAAACCGCCGCCGGACGCAATGTCGGGCGGCGGTTTTTTCCGTGTCGTGATGCAATCAGCGCGAAGCGGCTGTTTCCTGCTGTACGATGGTCGCGGGAACGTCGGCTTCAGGGCTGGGGGTGGGCGGTTCCAGGAATTTCATGAGAAGCGGAATCGTGACCAGCGACAGGATGGTGGTGAAAATGATGGCTTGTCCGGCGAACTCGGTGGAACCGCCGTATTTGGTGGTGATCAGGGCCGAAGTGACCGATACCGGCATCAGCGACACCACAAACGCCACCACATACACGTCATACGGCAGCGGCACAAATTTCAGCAGCAATATTGTGATGGCGGGAATGATGAGCAGCCGTACCGCCGACATGATCAGGGCATCCGGCACATCGCGGAAAATCTTGTGGGCGGTGAGGTAAATATTGCCGCCGATCATCCCCAGCATCAGCGGGATTGAGGCGTCGCCGAGTTTCTGGAAGGTGGTCGCCACAAAAACCGGGACCGGGATTTTCAGCAATGCGAAAATCAGCGCCAGCACCACCGCGATCTGGTTGATCCCGAAAATATTCTTCACGGCCCGCTTCATATCGTTGCCGGCCAGCAGTCCCACGCCGATGGTCCAGAAGGCGACGGTAAAACCGATATTCATCAGGAACAGCGTTGGCCGATACTGGTCCCCCCACAGGTTCTGCAGGATCACCAGCGGCAGAAACAGATAGTTGTTGATGGCGCAGAAATGGCGAAAGGTGACGATGTGGTCATGATCCTTGGTGCGAAGCAGTTTCGCCAGCGGGTAACTGAGGCCCGCGCCGAATACCATCATCAGAAATCCGGTCAACGGGGCGATCCAGAGTTGCTGGATCTGGCTGAGGTCGAATCGGGTATAGATGGAATAGAAAATCAGCATCGGCATGAAAATGTCGATGAGCATGTGACTCATTTTTTCGATGATGGGCGGGGTCAGGATGCGAATGCGGCAGCACCACGCACCGATGGCGAACATGAGAAAGGTTTCCAGGATGGCCAGGAACACCTGCCAGGTGGTAGACATTTATTTTTTCCGTTTCTTGGTTGATGGTTTCGGTTTTGCTTTTGCTTTTGCTTTTGCGCTGGGTTCTGATTTCACCGAAGGTTTCGAGTTGCTGTCCGGGGTGACGCCGGCGCACCGGATCAGGTATTCACCGGTGTAGGATTCGGGACAGGCGGCGATTTGCTCGGGGGTGCCGCAGGCAATTAGTTGTCCGCCATGGTCGCCGCCCTCCGGGCCGAGGTCGATCACATAGTCGGCGACCTTGATAACGTCGAGGTTGTGTTCGATGACCAGCACCGTGTTGCCGGCGTCGCGCAGGCGCAGCAATACTTCGAGCAGTTGTTCGATATCGGCCATATGAAGCCCGGTGGTCGGTTCGTCGAGGATATAAAGTGTGTGGCCGCGCGGCACCCGGGCCAGTTCGGTGGCCAGCTTGACGCGCTGGGCTTCGCCGCCGGAAAGCGTGGTGGCGGGCTGTCCGAGCTGGACATAGCCGAGCCCGACCTCCTGAAGCATTTTCAGTTTGCGGTAAAGGCTGGGATGGGCTTCGAAGAACTCGACTCCCTCGTCCACGGTCATGTCGAGGACGTCGGCGATATTGCGGCGTTTGTAATGGATGGACAGGGTTTCCTGATTGAAACGGCGCCCACCGCAGGTCGAACATTGAACATAGACATCGGACAGGAACTGCATTTCGATTTTTTTGATGCCGTCCCCCTTGCAGTCTTCGCAGCGCCCGCCTTTCATGTTAAAACTGAAACGCCCCGGCTTGAAGCCGCGGACCTTCGATTCCGGGAGGTTGGCGAAAAGATCCCGGATGTAATTGAACGCATTGGTGTAGGTGGCCGGATTCGAACGCGGAGTGCGTCCGATCGGGCTCTGGTCGATGACGATGGCCTTGGTGATGTTTTCCAACCCCTTGATGGCCCTGTGCTTGCCGGGGATGTTGTCCTTGCTCAGGTCGAAGTGACGGTTCAGGGCTTTGATCAGGGTTTCATTGATCAGCGAACTTTTGCCGGAACCGGACACCCCGGTGATACAGGTAAAGGTGCCGAGGGGGAGGGTGACGTCGATATTTTTCAGGTTGTTGTGCTCGGCGCCCTCAATGACGATGGCCTGACCGCTTCCGGCCAGCCGTTCGGATGGGATGGGGATGGAACGGCGTCCCGCCAGATAGTCGGCGGTGGGTGATTTGCCGTTGTTGACGGCGGCGACTTCCGCCGGGGTGCCCGCGGCCACGATTTCACCGCCGTGAACACCGGCGCCGGGTCCGAGGTCCAGCACGTAATCGGCGCGGGTGATGGTGTCGAGGTCGTGTTCGACCACCAACACGGTGTTGCCGAGGTCGCGAAGCCGGGCGAGGGTGGAGAGCAGGCGGTCGTTGTCGCGCTGATGCAGTCCGATGCTCGGTTCGTCGAGAATATAAAGTACGCCGACCAGGCCGCAGCCGAGCTGGGAGGCCAGGCGGATGCGCTGGGCTTCGCCGCCGGAGAGGGTGCCGCTTTCGCGGTCGAGGCTCAAATAAGAGAGCCCGACGTCGCGGAGGAAGCCGAGGCGGTCGCGGATTTCGCGGGTGATATCGGCGGCGATGACGGCTTTTTCCGCGCTCTGTTTCAGGCAGGAAATGAATTCGAGGGCTTTTTCGACCGGCAGGGCGTTGAATTTATCGATGGAGAGGTTGCCGACGGTCACGGCCAGGCTGACCGGGTTCAGGCGCGCGCCGCGACAGCTCGGACAGGTTATTCGTCCGAGGTATTGCTTGAGGCGTTCGCGGACGGCTTCGCTTTCGGTTTCTTCCATGCGGCGCTGGAGGTTGGCCAGCACGCCTTCGAACGGTTTGCTCCATAGGAACTTACGGCCGCGGACGTGATAGGTGAACTCCAGGTGTTCCTTGCCGGTGCCGTAGAGGATGGTATGGCGGATGTTTTCCGGCAGGTCGCGGAACGGTTTGGTCAGCATGTCCGGGTATTGGAGCCATTCTGCGAGCTTGCGCAGGATGGTGTTGTAATAAATGATCAGGTGCTGGGGACCGCGCCGCCAGCCGGGGATGGCGCCATGACGGATGGAAAGTGAATCGTCGGGGATGACCAGTTCCGGGTCCATGACCAGCTTGACGCCGAGGCCGAGACAGTCTTTGCAGGCACCGTAGGGACTGTTGAACGAGAAATTGCGCGGCTGGAGCTGGCCGAAGCTGACGCCGCATTCGACGCAGGCGAGGTGTTCGGAAACGATTTCGTCGTTCCAGTCGCCGGTGTCGGGATTTTCCAGCAGCAGATGGATGACGCCGTCGCCGTGACGCAGGGCGAGTTCGATGGAGTCGTTGAGCCGGGCGCGGTCGAGCCGTCCGGTGACCAGGCGGTCGACGACGGCGTCGATGCTGTGACGGATGTTTTTCGCCAGCGGTTTCAGGTCCTCCTCCAGCGACACGAACGCGCCGTCGATGCGGGCGCGGACGAACCCTTCGGAACGGATTTTTTCGATGGTGTCGCGGTGTTCTCCCTTGGCTCCGGTGACATAGGGGGCCAGGATCATCAGTTTGCGGTTCTCGGGGTATTCGAAAATCCGGTTGCAGATGGTTTCGGCGCTCTGCGGTTTGAGTTCGCGTCCGCAGTCCGGGCAATGCGGGATGCCGGTATGTGCGTAAAGCAGGCGCAGATAGTCGTAAATTTCAGTGGTGGTGGCGACCGTCGAACGCGGATTCGAACCGGCGTGGCGCTGTTCGATGGCGATGGCCGGGGAGAGCCCGCTGATTGAGCCGACCTTTGGTTTCTGGAGGCGGTCCAGGAACATGCGCGCATAGGCGGACAGGCTCTCCACATAGCGGCGTTGACCCTCGGCATAGAGGGTGTCGAACGCGAGCGAGGATTTGCCGGAACCGCTCAACCCGGTGATTACGGTCATTTGATTGCGGGGGATTTCGACGTTGATATTTTTCAAATTGTGCTGTCGCGCACCTTTGATGATGATTTTGTCCTGGGTGCTCATGTCATGCCTTGCTCAAATAGGATTCAATGATTTCGATATTGCCGGTGACGGCGGAGGAGGGGGCCGGCGGCGGGTTCAAAGGCTCCAGCAGAAGGCGGCGGAGGGTTTCCGCGACTTTCTCCGGGGTACATTCGGAATTTTGCAGTACCACGGCGGCGCCGGTCCCGGCATAGAACCGGGCATTGTCGTCTTGGTGCAGTTCGGCGGCGTAAGGATACGGAATCAGCAGCGCGGGCCTGCCGAAGTGCGCCAGCTCGGCCACCGTACTGCCGCCCGAACGGCATACCGCGAGGGCGGACGCCTGGTACAGCAGGTGCATTTCGGAGGAGGCGGGGAGCAGAAGCGCGGGGAACGGGGCGCCGCGATAAACCTCGCGGACTTCGTCGAATTTGTCCTTGCCGGTCAGGTGAATGACCTGAAACTTCAGATCGCCAAGTCGGTGCAGGGCTTCCGGCAGTACGGAGTTGAAAATAGCCGCTCCCTGACTGCCGCCGAAAATCAGGAGCGTCGGGGTTTCCGCCTCCAGCGAACCGTCATACAGTGAATTGATTCGCGCAATGGCATCGGTCGCGGACAGCGTTTCGCCGGAGGTGATCTCGGGGCGGAGCGGCATGCCGGTACACCCGTGCGGGCATTTCAACGCCCCCGGGTTCACCGCCGGAAAAGCGGTGCCGAGGTGGCGCGCGAAACGGCTGAGCATACGGTTGGCCTTGCCCACCCGGGCGTTGCCGTCATGCAGGAACAGCGGAATCCGCAGCGTGACCGCCGCCATCGCTGTCGGCGAGGAGGCGAAACTCCCCATTCCGAGCAAGGCGTCCGGTCTGGATTTGCGCAGTTCGCGGAGCGAACGGAGATAACCGCCGAGCAGGCCGAGGGCTTGTCCGGGTTTCGAACGGGTGGTGGCGGGCAGGCATATGGTTTCGATGCCGTGGCGGGCGGCTTCGGCGCTCTGGGACGGGATGTTGCGCCCGCTCAGGAAAATGGTGACGCGGACGCCCTGTTCTTTCAGGTGGCGGGCGATGCTCAAGCCAGGGTAGAAATGACCGCCGGTGCCGCCGCAGGTGATGGCGAGGCTGGAGAGTTTAACGGAGTTCATCGTGTTTCCGCCTTTCTGAAAAACGACAAATGGGATTTGCACCATGTCAGGATGTCGTCGCTGTAGTTGGGATGTACCGTCTCCAGCGCGATGCTGAAAAGAATTCCCACCGAAACCATGCAGACCACCATACTGCTGCCGCCGTAACTGATGAACGGCGCGGGCATGCCCTTGGTCGGAAAAGCCCCGCAGGCCACGCCGATATTGATAATGGCCTGGAGCCCGAGCGTCGACGTGACGGCGGCGCCGAGCAACATTCCCTGCCGGGTCGGGGCGTTCGCGCTGATCCGGGCGCAGATGACGATAAAGACGAAATAGGCGAACAATACGATCACCATCGTGACGAAACCGAGTTCTTCGCCGACGATCGACATGATGAAGTCGGTGTGGGCTTCCGGCAGGTAATTGGCTTTCAGCCGGCTTTGCGAGAGGCCGAGCCCGGTCCAGTTCCCTGAACCGAACGCGAGAAACGAATGCCAGAGCTGATAGCCCTCCGCCAACTGGTCTTTTTCCGGGTCCAGAAAGATGGTCAGGCGGTCCCAGCGGTAGGTGGAGAAGTGGCGGATCAGGAAAAATCCGCCCACCGCCGCGGCGACAACCGGCGGCACCAGATAACGGAGCTTCATGCCGGCGCAGAAAAGCACCAGTCCCATGACGCTGAACATCAGCACGGTGGTACCGAGGTCTTTGCCCAGGTAAACGCATGCAGCCAGAACGGCCCCGACCGCCAGGCCGGGCCACGGGCTTTCCCATAGTTCCTTGGAGGTTTTGGGCAGGATGCAGTTAACGGTGCGGAAGCGGTCCGCACAATATTTCGAGAAGAAGATCGCCAGCGCGAGTTTGGCGAGTTCCGACGGCTGGATGCTGACCGGCAGGCCCGGGATCGGGAGTTGAATCCAGCGGTACGCCCCTTTGATGGGGGTAAAACAAAAACGCGCCACCAGCAGCAGCAGAATTGTTCCGGCAATCAGCGCCAGCGCCCATTGCGAAAGCTTGCGGGTGCCGATCAGTACGACTCCGGTTGCGGCCAGAAATCCGGCTCCGGTCCAGATCATTTGAAAAATGAAGTACCGCGAGCTGTCCTTGTCGTAATACGAAGTGGAGTAGAGCATGATGATTCCGAAAAGCGTCAGCGCACAGGTCATCAGCAGCAGCCCGAAAATGAGCTGTCCGGTTTTCTGATCCTGCTGATCTTCAAGGACGATATTGTTTTTATCCGTGATCACGACGTTGTGCATGGCTCAGGTCTCCGGCCGGTCGGGGGCGGCGAAAAGAGCCCACAGGGTGTCCGCCGCCGGGAACAGGGCGATGGTGGAGAAACCGGCGTTATAACGCTCCGTTACCTCCGCGGCAATCTGGTCCGTGGCGGAGGAGACGCAGAGCGGGGCGAAACGGTAGTTCAACAGCGGTGCGTCCGGGGCGGCTTCTTCGGCGACAGCCAGGAATACGCCGTCGCCGCACCCGCCGCCGGTGATCACCCAGTGATTGCCGCGAATGCAGGCGTGGGTGAGCATTTCCGAACAGCCGGGGGCGTCGGTCAGGATGTCGTTGATGGCAATTGGAATGATCTTGTTCATCCGATATAAACGGGCTCCGTGTTTTGGCTGAGGTCGGCGATGTGGTGTTCGCGGCAATAGGCGGCGGCGTCGGCATCGTCGGCAATGAATTTGGGTGAAAGTTCGATGACGGGTTCGGCCACGCCTCCGGCGTTGCGGCGGACTTTGACCCCGGTGCGCTCAAGGCGGCGGGCGTCGCGTTCGATCTGCATGGCTTTACAGCTTTCCACCGAATCAACCCCGGTTTTGTTCTTGGTGGGGGCGAATTCTTCTTCGCGGTCGGCTTCGAGGATCATGGTGCGGGCGGCCAGCGGGAGCGCGTCGAAAATAAACGACTCGAGCTTGACGGCGTTGGGTTCAACCGGCGTAACCAGTTCGCCCTGATCATTGAGGAACGCAACCTTTTTGTCGGCGCGGTGCCAGGGGAGATTCAGGTATCCGCCGGCGGTGAGCTCTTCGATGAAGTCGCGGCTGATCACGTGGATGGCGGGGCTGCCGGCGATGAAACGCAGAGAACCGTCCGGGTTGCGCGATTCCGCGAGGGAGTCGGGGAGGTCGCTGTATTCGATAATCTGGAGTTTGCCTTCGGAGAGACAGAAGTTGCCGAGTTTTTCGAACGGGCCGGTCTTGGCCAGCATAATGGCGCTCATCTGCGATTTTTCAAGGGCGTGCAGTCCGATGAACAACGGGTTGACGATCGACACCAGCGGGTTGTCCACCTGGAAATAAGAGAGGTACTCGACCCCTTCGCGTTTCATCCGGTCGAGACAGCCGCAGCGTTTGAGCGCGAGCAGTGTGCCGCCGTGGCCGTCGGGAGAGAGCGCGAGGGAATCCTTGGCGGCGAGCAGCAGTTTGCCGTCGTGATCGAACGCGGGCATGGTACCCTGGACGAAAAAGACCACGCGGTCTTCGTCGAGCCCGAAAAAATCATTGGATTTGAAGAAGTCGATGGTCTGGGAATTGTTCAATTCGCTGGTCATGATGTACCAGGTGAATTTGACGCCGTATTTCTGTCCGAAACGGTAAATTTTTTCAGCAAAATACTGGAATAATGATTTGCCGGTGATCGGGGTGATCGGATAAGTGCCTTTGGGTCCGTCGTAACCGAGGCGGGTACCCTGACCGCCGGCCACCGTCAGCAGCGAGACTTTGCCGGCGCGGAGGATTTTTTCGGCTTCTTCGCGGGCGAGGCAATAATAAGCGGCCATTTTGTCGTCGGCCGGTTGCAGTGGGAAATATGGGGCGGGGACAAGATCCTCCGGAATATCGGTGACAGGGCGGCGGACGACATATTGTTCGACGAGTTCGCCGAGCCGGTTCCAGGGGAGGCCCTCCAGTTGTGCGGTCAATTTATCTTTAGACTCCGGGGAAAGTTCGCCCCAGAACTTCATAACCTGTTCTTGTCCATGTGATTTTATGGCATTTTCAATGTCGTTGGTCATTCAAAAAACTCCTTGAGATTTATGCTTTTATAAATATACGATAAAACAGGTTTTTTTCAAGCAAAGGTAACGCAGATTCGGGTTGAACCTTCGGGAAATGATGTTATATTATTCAATCAAGTTGAAAGGAAGTACCATGAATTTCAGTATCTTCGAACTTATCATGCTGATTTGTTTCGGGGCCAGTTGGCCGTTTGCCATTCTCAAAACCATCCGGGTAAAAAATCCCACCGGAAAAAGTTACCTTTTTCTGACCCTGGTGGTTATCGGTTATGTGGCGGGGTGCCTGCATAAAGTCGTTTACAAATACGATTTTGTGTTCTGGCTGTATTTCCTGAACGGCGTATTGGTTCTGACCGATACCGTATTGTGTCTCTACTATCAGCACAGGAACAAACAGGCGGCCAGAGAAGCTTTGAACGCTGTCTGAACAACAGAGGGAAACCGGATGAAATCGATTTATGGAAAATTGCTGGGAGTGCTGGTCCCGTTGCTGGCGGGAATGATGATTTCGTGCAACAGCGGCGTTTATGAAAGCAATAACAATTATATGCTGATCGGCAATGTGATCAATCATTTCGAGGCAAGCGGGTTGAAAATCGAACAGGTTCAGCCATTGGTGGCGGAACTGGTGAATGCGAACGCCGGAGCCGCGGTGATGATCGACAAAACGGAAGTCGGGATCTACAAATTCGACACCCAGTCCCCCGCGTCGCGCGAAACTCTCCAGCGTCTGAAAGATAATGGATATATTTACGTCATGGCCATGAAATATCCGGTGGTGGTAAAGGGATCGTTTGTTTTTCTGGGGGTGAACAGCCATCCGCAGAAGCACAAGATCATGGAAGCGATCAAAACCCTGCAATAATGCCGGAACGGAGTGGAAAGGAGATTCCGGCGCCATTCATTCGGAAAAGGGGATTTGAATGTTTGTATTCATCGTGCTTATCGCCTTTGTGATCGCGTGCGGTTTCGGGGCGGCGCTTAAGACCCGTGCCAGTTCATTTATCGGCGCGCTGGGGCCGACCGCCGGATTGGCGGCGCTTCCGATTATCTACATCGTGCTGGCGAACCGCTGGGAACTGGTGCTGACAGAGCAACTTCCATTTCCATTCGAACAAAGCCGTTTCGAATTCGGCGTGGTCGACGCCGTGTTTATGATTCCGCTGGTGATTGTCGGTTTCACGGTGGCCCTGTTCGGGTTCTGCCTGAAAAAACCGGAACACGCCGTCATGCGGCCGCAGTTCTGGTTTTTCCTGAACATCATGTATGCCGGGATGATGACGATGCTGATCGCCGGTAATGCGGCGCTGTACATCATCGGTTGGGAGATCATGTCCTGGGCGGCGTTTTTCCTGATCTGCACCTATTTCCGGCGCAAAGAGGTGCGGGATGCGGGAATCATCTATTTCATCGTCGCCCATATCACATTTCTGATCATTCTGGTCGCGGCTTTCATGTTTGAATACGAGGCGATTCTTTATCCGTCGGCGATATTCCTGACGGGACTGGTGGGATTTGGGGCCAAGGCCGGGCTGGCGCCGTTCCATGTCTGGCTGCCGGAGGCGCAGACTGCGGCGCCGGGGCATGTTTCCGCGTTGCTGGCGGGGGTCATGTGCAATATGGGGATTTACATGATGTGGCGTTTGACCGGCGCTGAAATCCGGTTGCTGGGGGCGCCGCCGCTCTGGTGGGGATACTGTTTTCTGGGCATGGGGGCGGTTTCGGCGTTCTACGGGGCGGTGATGGCGCTGCGCCAGCGCAATCTCAAGCGGCTCCTGGCTTACAGCGTGGTTCAAAATACCGGCGTCATTTTCATGGGGATCGGGCTTGGATATCTCGCCGAACATTACGGCTGCGAACACCTGAGAAACCTGTTGTATCTCGGCTGTGTACTGCATATGATCAATCATGCGGTTTTCAAAAGCCTGCTGTTCATGGCGGCGGGAATCATCATCAATCAGACGGAAGTGAGCGATATCCGGCTTCTTGCCGGCATCTGCAAACGACTGCCGTTCACCGGTCCGGCGCTGGTCATCGGCTGTGCGGCGGCGGCGGGACTGCCGCCGCTCAACGGCTTTATCGGAGAATATTTGTTGTTCGACGGAGCGATTGCAGCCCTGGCGCAGCCCGGGATGCGGGAAGCGGCAATCCTGATGCTGGCGGTGTTGGGCGTTGTAAGCGTGTTGATGCTGGTCTGTTATATCCGGCTGGCCGGGATTGCGGCGCTCGGAGAACCCCGTTGCAAAGCGGTGGCTTCCTGTGTCCAGAGCAATATGTCATTGAAATATCCGTTGACGATTCTGATGGGATTATGCATTTTGTCCGGGGCCGGGTTGCCGTTTTTCATGGATGTGCCGGGAATTCTGCGGCAGATACTGTTGGGGTTGGCGGTATTGGTGGTGCTGGCGGTATTCTGGGTGGGCGTCCGGCGATTGCGATTGCACAAAAATACGGTTCCTGCGGACAACGACCGTGCGCCGGGCGAAAAGACGACGCTTATGTGGACGACGGTATTGGAAGAAGAGGTCGGGGCGGTCAGGTTTGACGGCGGGGAACGCGATGGCGTACTGGAATATGTTTTCCGCCCGTTTTTCAGGGTGCTTTACCGCTGCTGCATGAAAATGAAGTGGCTGGACGGAGGCGGACTGGGGCGCGGTCTGCTTTATATCGCTTTGGTTTTGTTGATCCTGCTGGTATGGACATTATGAGGAGGGGTGAATAATGCTGCTGATGTTTCCCCTGATTCCGATCCTGGGCGGGATCGTGTGTCTGTTCCTGAAAGGGGCTTG
Source organism: uncultured Lentisphaeria bacterium (assembly GCA_937888615.1). GTDB lineage: Bacteria > Verrucomicrobiota > Lentisphaeria > Victivallales > Victivallaceae > UBA5239. Next base: position 24,266 of record CALABZ010000001.1, read on the forward strand.
GCTGCGGCTGGTCCTTGTCGGTTGTACACTGCTGCACCTGGTTCTGACGCTGTGCGGGTTGCTTTATCCGTTCACTTCGCCGTGCGGCTGTTTTGTGCTGGATTCGCCGTCCCGGTTGTTTCTGCTGGCTTTGAGCGTGTTGTTTCTGCTGGTGTCGCTGTACAGCCGGGATTACATGAGCCTGAATTCGCGGAAGGCGAAACCGGAGTCGCGTTTCAGTTGCTGTCTTCTGTGGGGGCTCGGGTTTATGTCGATGACGGTACTGTCGGGGCATCTCGGCGTCACCTGGGCGGCGATGGTGTGCGCGGTCCTGACGGGTTGGCCGCTGGTTTCCTACCATCGAACGCCGGAAGCGCGGGCGGCGGCGCGAAAATACCTGATCATGTGTTTGTCCGGGCTGGGTCTTGTGCTGGCGGGAAATCTGTTGCTGACGTTTTCATTCGGCGAACCCGGTTCTTCGATGCTGTTGGAAAATCTGTTGAAAATAAAAACAGCCGCTGAGGTGAAATGGCTGAAAGCCGCTTATCTGTGCATTCTGGTGGGATACGGCACGGTCATGGGGTTGGCGCCGATGCACACCTGGCTGCCGGATGTCTGTGCGGAGGCGCCGTCGCCGGTCGCCGCACTGTCTCCGGCATTGATGAATTGTGCTTATCTGGGAATTTTGAGGACCGGGGTGCTTCTCGGAACGGCGGGACTTGCGGATTACCGGCAGGGCGTGCTGTTATTTTTCGGGTTGAGCTCCATGTTGTTCGGCGCCATTTCCATTATCGGGCAGAAGGATTATTCGCGGATGCTGGCCTACAGCAGTATCTGCGGGGCCGGGTGGATGGCTTTGGGAGCCGGCGGCGGACCGATCGGGATGCTGGGAGCGCTGTTGTATATGTTTTGCCACAGCATGATCAAGGGAATGCTGTTCATGCTGTGCGGTAATATTATCGCGGTTTACCGCAGTCGGCTGGTGGCGAAAGTGGGAGGCTTGCTGCAGGTGGCGCCGAGTACGGGAGTGCTCTGGCTGGCGGGGTTTATCGCATTGTCGGGATTGCCGCCGTTCGGAATTTTCCAGAGCAATATCCGGATTTGCCGGGGACTGGTGGAGTCCGGTTTTTATCTGGAGCTGGGGGGCGGGTTGATACTGGCGGCGGCGATTTTTGTGGGATTGCTGTTGATTTTCGTGCCGATGGCGTTCGACATGCCGCCGGAGGGCATGTCCCTGAAACCGGGCAAGCCGTTGTTGAAAAAGCTGTTGGGTCCCGCCGCGCTGGGTGGCGTGCTGGCGCTGATTCCGGGGGTTTACGTGCCGCAGTGGCTGGAACAGTTTTTGCGTGACGCGGCGGCGCTTTTCGGGGGTTGAAAATTCTCCGCGACGGTGTATACTATCAGATAAATATTGGAATCAGGAGACAGTCTTATGTGGAAAATGGCCATGATGTTGATGTTGTCGGCTTTTTGTGTGAGTTCGATGGCGGCCGGAGTCGATCAAATTTTCAATGCGCTCGACAAGAAAAGCGAACAGTTTAAAACCCTCCAATACCGGACGGTCTACTATGACGGCGACGGCAAAAAGGTGCCCGCTTCCGAATCCGCCACCAAAATGATGCGGACCCCTGAACAGGTTTTGATCCACCACGAAACCGACGCCTCTATGAATGGACAACGGTTGAAAGTGGAAGCCTTGATCACCCCGGCCAAAACCTATATGCGCAAGACCATCAACAGCAAAGTCAGCTACGATCAGAGCCCGACCCGCAACGGCATTTACGGCAGTATGGTCTGCCATGGC
>CALABZ010000002.1 GCA_937888615.1 uncultured Lentisphaeria bacterium
CCAGCATTTCGTCGATTGAAGCCTCACGCATCGCCGCCAGGCTGAGCAAACCGGCGTCATAACCCAGTGAACACTCGAATTCGGCCTCGCGCAATGCCTGCGGCGTTTTTCCGCAAATGCCGCCGACCTTCATGATCGCCCTGCCCCGTTTGAAACTCCATTCGTCGATGAATTCGGCGGTCTGCCGGAGCACCGGTTCGAACAACCCGATTTCCGGTTCGCGGATTTCAAACTGGGTGGAGTGGACGCCGACCGCCACCCCGCCCGCGCCGGCGTCGATATAATAGCGGGCCATGGCTCGCTGATAACGCGGCTGGAATACACGTCTTTCATTCAGGGCCAGCGGCATAGCCGGAATCACCATGCCGTTACGGAAATTGTCAAGAATCGCGTCAGTCATTTTTAACCTCAAAATTTACCGTTGTTCACTTCAAAATGAGTGGGTTTGCCGAGGGAACGCCCGCCGTTTTTGAACCACTCCGCCTGCATTTCGATCATTTTTTCGAGCGACATCCGCGGATAACCGAACAGCGAAAACGCTTTGGCGGCGTTGTTCAGATAGCATTTGTCGCCGGGAGTTCCGGTATACGACACCGGACGTTCCATCAGTTCTCCGAACTTTTCGGCGATATATTCGACTGGAATGGTTTCAGGGCCGGTAATGTTCAGCGGCACCGCGGGCGAACCGGCATATTCCAGCGCACGCAGCGCATAACGGTTCGCGTCTCCCTGCCAGATTACATTGAAATGTCCGACCGTATTGTTGACCGGACGGTTATTCCATACCTGTTCGGCAATATCGTGGAGCACTCCGTAACGGAGGTCGATGGCATAGTTCAGGCGGAACAGCAGCACGCGGGTTCCATAGGTTCTGGAACAATACGAGAAAATCCGCTCACGCCCAAGGCAGGACTGCGAATAATCGCCCACCGGCTCCGGCGTCACCGCCTCGGTACAGCCACCGGTTTCAGCACTCGTCAAGGGGTAGACGCATCCGGTGGAAAACGCCACAATACGGCTTTCTTTGAAATGTTCGCCGACATAAGCCGGAGCCAATACGTTCATGGCCCAGGTCAGGTCTTCGGCGCCGTCAGTGCCAAATTTGCGGCCGGCCATGAAGATGACGTTCGGGACTTGCGGCAGTTCCACCACCGCATTGCGGTCGAGGAGGTCGCAGGCGATGGTCCGGATGCCCCATTCCTCCAGTTTACGGCGTCCTTCGGGGTCGCTGAAACGGGATACGCCGATGACCTGTTTCGAGCATCCGGCGGTTCGAATGGCATTGACCGCCAGGCGTCCCATCGTGAGCCCCATTTTGCCATTGATCCCGAGGATCATGATATCGCCGGGAAGCCGTTTCATCATTTCAATCAGGTCGGACCCGGGGTCGGCCAGCAGATTGTCGAGCATTTCTTCGTTCAACGGATAATCCATAAAGCAGCACCTCCAAAAATAAAACCAACTGGTTGTTTTTATATTATATATCCGCAGGAACCTTTTGTCAAGAGAGGGATCGGCGGGACGGGCGGATATTTTGCAAAAATGCCGAAAAAAAGGGAGGATGGAACTGGAATTTCCCGCAATTAAAGTTAATATTAATAGGAGTAAATAAGGATGAAGTGGACAAAGCATGACAATATTGATTTTTATTCGAAAAATCTATCGCCTGACAATATCTTTTCTCTGGCTGCCGGTGATCATGGTTCCCACGCTTTGGGAGCATGTTTTCGGCGGTTCTTATTGGGACAAAGTATACAGGATATCATTTTGCACCAACAAATGGGCTACGGGATTGGCTCGTTGTATACGGCTCAAAATCCTGGTTCACGGTGATCCCGGCGACGCGGATGGGGTTCTGATCGTGTCGAACCATTGTGGATACCTCGACATCTTGACGCAGGGGTCGACGTTTCCGATCCGTTTCGCACCGAAACAGGATATCCGCAACTGGCCGTTCCTCGGTTGGTATCTCGGCTTGAGTATGCCGGTGTGGGTGAACCGGGAAGCACGTCAGCAGTCGGTAAGAGTAATGGAAGCCTGCCGCGAAACCCTGAACCACGGCATCAATATGCTGGTTTATCCGGAAGGCACCAGTACGGACGGCGAACACGGCCTGTTGCCGTTCAAATCAACTACGTTCGAAGCGGTTTGCGGACAGAACATTCCGATTTTGCCGGTCCTGCTGATTTACCATAAAACACCGGATGGTTTCCCGTTGGCGTGGTTCGGCAAGGCCAAACTTTTTCCGCATTTCTGGCATGTGATCGGCTACCGGAGACCAACGGTGGACGTATTCATCCTGCCAAAAGTCATGCCCGGCAGCCGCGACCGCAAGGCGCTTGCCGCCGATATGCACGAATTGATGAACGCCAAATATGAAGAACTGAAAAAACAAATCAACGAAGGAGCACCATTATGAGCATCAAGGAATGGTTGAAATATTTCGGTACAGCCTGGGATATGCTGATCGATCTGTCGCTGCCGAAAAAAATCATGAACCTCAGCAGCAAGGAACCCTACAACGTCAGCGTTCAGCGCTGTTTCCCGCTGGTCGGGCTGGCGGTCGGGGTGGCCGTGATTATTCTCGGCAAATTTCTGGCCATGTTGAACTTGACCGCGGCGGCGATTCTCTTCGCCGCAATCATGACGGTTTTCACCGTGCTCAAGGATTCGGGCCGGAGCCTCGGTTCGCTGGTTTCTTTTATCGAACTTAAAACTGAAAACGTCGCCACTATCGCGGCTCTTTACAATATGAAAGGCAATATCAACGTCCGCCAGCCTCAATCCCTGGTGGCGGTGCTGACCATTTTTCTCGTCATGATATTTTATCTGCTGATGTTCTGTCTCATGATGATTTACAATCGTTATTTCTGGATGATTCCGGTATTCATGCTGTCGTTTACGATTCAAGGCGTACTGGTCACCGTGCCATCCCTCAGCGACCATAAACCGATTATCACAGTCCCCCGCGAGGCGGATTCGCATATCTGGTACATCGCCGGATTCTTCTCGCTTTTCACCATGTTCCTGACGCCTCCCGGATCGATTTTCGCCACGTTGATCCTGTTCGCACTGGCATTTCTGGGTGCTCAATGGCTGCGCCGTTTCAGCGAAGAAAGGGTTGGAGGGATCTCGGTGAACATGATCGGGTTCGCCGGGTTCATCTTTGAAATCATCGCCATGCTCATGGGGATCATCTTTCTGGTGTAAGGATGCGGATTTTTCTGTTTATCGCCCTGATCGTCGTACCGCTGCTGTCGGCGGCGGCGGACAGTGATTTCAAAGAACTCTGCCAGGCGGGAGATAAGGCGTTCAAAAGCGGGAAATACAAAGACTCTCTGGAAATTTTCCGGTTGGCGCTGGACAAATCGCCCAACGGCTGGAATGACAACCACTGTATTTCCATGATCGGCCATTCACTGCTGAACCTCGAGCGTTATGAGGAAGCACTCGTATGGTACAATCAGATTCCCGAATTGCCGGATATCAACGATAATACCCGGGTCCGCCACTACGAAATGATCGGCGAGGTGTATTTCCGTCAGAAAAAACTGCCGGAGGCAAAGGAATGTTTTCTGGAGTGTCTGAAACAATCCAGCGATACCAGAACGCGGATCATCGTACAGGAAAAATTGGCGCGCCTCTACCGCCGGCTCGGACAGAATGACGCCGCCATCCGATATTACAAAGGCGCGGCCAATGCGGCAGCCCCATATTACGCTGTGGCAATCAGCGCGCGCCGCCAGCTCGCCGAACTGTATCTGTCGCAAAAACAGTATCAGGAGGTACTTGACCTCTTCAAATCCGTGAACTGCGCCAAATACGCCAGCAAACAGGAAAAACAACAGGCGGAAAAGTTGATTCATCAGGCGACCAGAGGCCTGGCCGCCGCGAAAAAAGCAGCAAAGAAATGATTCTTGCTATTCGATGAAAATATTACGGCTGGCAAAGACCGGTTCGCTGGTCAGGTTGATGCCGAGACGGCGCAGTCCCACTTCATCTCCGGCCGGCGGCAGGTGACTGATATGCATTTCGCAGTTTTGGAGTTTAGAAAGCATTTCCATGGCCATGCTGGCCGCCGGATTTGACGGTACGCTCACGCTCAGCGCCGTCAGGGTTTCCACCAGCGTCAGACTGATCTGCTTGTTATGGAGCACATCGCGCTTGAGCTTGCTGACAGAGTCGATAACCTCCGGGGCAAGCAGATGGAGCCCGTCCGGCAGACCCGCCAGATGCTTGATCGCATTGAGAATGCAACTGGAAGCGGCATGAAGCAACGGCGAGTTTTTGCCGGTAATGATGGTCCCATCCTCCAGTTCCAGAGCGGCGCCGCAGAAAACGCCACCGCTCCCTTTTCCCGGTTGTTTTTCCGCGGCAGCGGCGGCTTTGCGGGCGGGAGCCACGACATTGCGGTCAAATTCGGTGACGCCGAGTTCGTCCATCAGTACCTTGACCCGTTCGGCGGCGGCTTTGTCGCCATGCCCGGTTGCGTGATCGCAAAGACAACGGAAGTAGCGCCGGATGGTTTCCTGCGTGGCCGCATGACGGACCACCGCGCTGTCGGTAATGGCGAACCCAACCCGGTTCACGCCCATTTCGGTGGGCGAAGCGTAAAGGCATTCGGGGTCCATGATCCGGGCGCAGATACGCTGGACTACCGGAAAAATCTCGATGTCGCGGTTGTAATTGATCGCGGTAACGCCGCGGGCTTCCAGATGAAACGGGTCGACCATATTCACATCGCCGAGGTCTGCGGTGGCGGCTTCATAAGCAATATTGACCGGGTGCTTCAGCGGCAGGTTCCAAACGGGAAACGTTTCAAATTTGGCATAGCCGGCACGGACACCGCGTTGATGTTCGTGATAAATTTGAGAGAGACAGGTAGCGGCCTTGCCGGAATTCGGGCCCGGCCCGGTTACAACAACAATCGGACGCTCGGTTTCGATGTAGACATTCGCCCCATACCCGGAGGAGCTGGCAATGGTATCGATATCGGAGGGATACCCCTCGATCGAACGGTGGGTATACACCCGGATGCCGCGCCGTGCCAGGCGGTTCAGGAACACCCTGACTGCGGGCTGTTCGCAATAACGCGTCACCACTACCGCGCGGACATTCAGGTCCCAGTCCCGCAGGTCGTCGATCGTTTTCAACGTGTCGATATCGTAGGAAAGGCCGAAATCCGCACGCATTTTGCGCGCCTCAATTGCCCCGGCGTGAATGCAGATGACGATATCCACTTTGTCTTTCAAGCGCTGGAGCAGTTTGATTTTCGAGTCGGGGTCGAATCCGGGCAATACACGGGCCGCGTGGTAGTCACAGATCAATTTCCCGCCGAATTCGAGATACAATTTGTCATCGAATTGATTCGCTCGCGCCAGAATCGCTTCCGATTGTTCCCGCAGGTATTTTTCACTGTCAAAACCGATTTTCATATGAGTCGCCTCTGAAACATTATACATTAAAAAATATTAATATAATATCAATCAGCCGCGAAAACAATCCCGGTTTTCGATAATTTCTCGGAAGTTTCGTATCCTTTGCTATTTCCCCAGGTGGGCCTCCCTGAATAAATCAATCGCCGAATTCAGTTTTTTCTCGTTGTGTTTTTCGGTCATCAGCCAGGGAGCCATCATGAATCCGAGCAATTTCGGATCAT
>CALABZ010000003.1 GCA_937888615.1 uncultured Lentisphaeria bacterium
CCGGGAAAGGAAGTCCTTTATGTGCCGTTGTCAATTGGCGGGGGCAACCTTCAGTTACAGTCGGTGACGCCGCCCGACCTCGATTATCCGAAACGTCTGCGCCCTTTGATTGGTATTCCGAAGAAAAAGAAGTCGTCATGAAGTACGAGCTTGGGATCAGCCCCGGAGGCACGTTGTTTATTTTTGAATCCACGCGCGAGGATGCGGTGGAATTGAGCGTTTCCGTCCGGGAGGCATTCGCCGCCGGTGCGGGCGTGGGAATGCTGGCTTTGCTGCGCGAAAACGCTTCCGCCATGCCGGTGCCGTTCCGCTATTTCATCGACTTCGGGCGCGGGCTGATCGAGGCGTTGTGCCATTGCCCGGATGGCGAACCGCTCGAATCCCTGCATTCGGAAAGCGCACAACTGGAATTTCAGGCGATGGCGGCTCCGCCGTTGTTCGGCGGCGAATACCTGTCGGGCGAGGTGCTGGCGCGCCTCCAGCGGGAGTTGACCGGCGCGATCGCGGCGGAACTGGCGCGTTTCGACGGTACCCGGACCGAATGGGTGCGGACGTTGAATCCCGCCTGGGCGCAGGTGGGCAAAGTCAGTTTTCACCTGGCGGAGAATAAACAGGACCGGACCGGCGAAAGGCCGTTCGCGTTTCTGGCCACCTTTATCCATAAACTATCGGCGGCGGACCGCCCGAAACACCTGCCGCTGGGCGAGGCGTTGAAAGCCTATGCCGGGGACCGCAATGCGTTGCTGGCGGTGTTGAAGCCGATCCAGCAGGCGGCGGAGTCGAGCGAATTTCTGCGCACTCTGCTCTCGGAAAAAAAAATTTACGCGCCGCAGGCGTGGACGGCGCGTGAAGCGTACCGTTTCCTGCAGGACATCCCGTATTTCGAAGAGGCCGGGATCATCGTGCGGATCGCCAACATCTGGAAGAGCGCGAAACCGTCGAAGGCCGCGCTTTCGATCACCATCGACGTCGGGGAGGGGGAAAAGGTCGGCGTCGGCGCGATGATGCGTTGCGCCGCCGTCTTTACCGTCAACGGCGAACCGCTGAGCGACGAGGAAATCCAGTCGATCCTGAATTCCCATGACGGGTTGGTGAAGTTGAAAGGCGAATGGGTGGAGGCCGATTCCGAAAAAATTTCGCAGTTGATGCGGATCTGGGGTGACGCGGAGGACGCGGCAATGTACGGCATGTCATTCACGGAATCGTTGCGGATGCTTTCCGGCATTCAGAAGCGGGTCGAATTCGCCCATACCCCGGAGCTGTACCGCAATTACTGCCAGGTCCGGGCGGGCGGCAGGCTTAGAGAGATGCTGGAGGAACTGTCCGCACCGGAAAACATCGCTCTGCCGCCCCTGCCGGAACGGCTGGCAAAGACTTTGAGGCCCTACCAGTTGGACGGCGTAAAATACCTGTGGCGGGTGACGGAACTCGGCCTGGGCGGTTGTCTGGCGGACGACATGGGACTTGGCAAGACCCTGCAACTGCTGACTTTGGCTTCGCTGTGGAAACGGCGCGGCGATACGGAGCGGACCCCGGTTCTGCTGGTCCTGCCGGCGTCGCTGTTGAAGAACTGGGAGCATGAGGCCGCCGCGTTCACCCCGGAACTGCGTTTCCGAATCCTGCATCCGATGGCGCTGACTCCCGAAGAAAAAGAGATGCTGAAAAATGATCCGGAATACCTGTTGGCGGGAACCGATCTGGCGGCCACCACTTACGGAATGCTGAAAAATATGCCGCGTTTGCGTCAGGTCCAATGGGCCGCGGTGGTGGCGGATGAAGCTCAGGCGCTGAAGAATCCCGCATCGCAACAGAGCCGCGCGGTGCGTTCGCTGAAAAGCCCGCGACGTCTGGCCCTGACCGGTACGCCGATTGAAAACGGCCTGACCGACCTCTGGAGTATTTTTGACTTCATCCAGCCGGGATTGCTCGGCAACCTGACCCAGTACGGCGAGTTCGTCCGGGGATTGAAAAATCCGGACGGCGGCATGGATTATACGCCGTTGCGGCAGTTGACGCGCCCGTTTATCCTGCGGCGTTTGAAGACCGACCGGCGGATTATCCGGGATTTGCCCGATAAAACTGAGTTGACCGCGTACTGCGCATTGGTCAAGCCGCAGGTGATGCTGTACCAGCGCGCGGTTCAGAGCCTCGCCCGAGAATTAAAAGAGTCGGACGATATCCGCCGCAAGGGAGTCGTGCTCAAATATCTGATGGCGTTCAAACAGATCTGCAACCATCCGGCCCAGTTCAGCGGCAACGGCGACTACGATCCGGCGCACGGCGGCAAGTTCGCCCGTCTCGGCGAAATCGCCTCGGAAATCGCTTCGCGCCAAGACAAATTGCTGATATTTACGCAGTTCCGTGAAATGACCGATCCACTTCACGAATATCTGGCCGGATGTTTCGGCCGTCCCGGTCTGATTCTGCATGGCGGTACGCCGGTCAAGCGGCGGCAGGAGCTGGTCGGTGAATTCCAGTCACCGGGCGGCCCGCCGTATTTCGTGCTGTCGCTGAAAGCCGCCGGCACGGGACTGAACCTGACCGCCGCGAATCATGTGATTCATTTTGACCGCTGGTGGAATCCGGCGGCGGAAAATCAAGCCACCGACCGTGCCTACCGGATCGGCCAGCACCGTAACGTGCTGGTACATAAATTCGTCTGCAAAGGGACGATCGAGGAAAAGATTGACGCACTGATCAACGGCAAGCGCGACTTGGCGGAAAATCTGTTGAGCGAGGGGACTGAAAAACTGTTAACCGAAATGAATGACGAGGAGCTGTTGAATTTCGTCGCCCTGGATGTGAACTCCATCTAAAGTCGGGCGAAATCCGAGCCTTTTTGCTGAAGATCACTTGCAAAACGGGGAAGAATAGATATTATTATTCATAATTATAATCGCTGAATTCGGAGGGATAATGGATATTTATGCTAAATGGTTGGAAGGGATGATTTCCTCGAGCGCCGCGCTGATCAGCGTGTTTGCGTTTATGTTGTCGTCCTGGGGCCTTGGTGAACTGCTGTTTACGCATATTCTGAAACTGAACTGGCGTGACCGTGTATTCGGGCCGCTGGTTTCGACGGTCGCCGGCATGAATATTCTGGGGCTTGCCGGTTTCGCGCTCGGCGCGTTCGGTGGACTGACGCCGGGCGGTTCGAAGCTTTTGCTGATTGTGTCGACGGTGTTCTCATTCGGCCTTCTGTTGTTCCAGCTCAAGAAAAATATTCATCCGCTGCTGTCGGTGTTCAAGCAGAAAAAAAATCTGTTTTTCTTTATTTTCATTGTTGTTGCTTTCCTGTTTTTTCTGGGCAGTTACCTGTGTCCTCCGGCTGGGGTAGGGCTTGATGAGCAGACGTATCACCTGCCGATCCCGTTGCGATGGCTGCAGGATGGCTTCTTTCATGTTTACGCGGACATCCCTTACAGCGGGTATCCTTCGCTACCGGAATTCATGATGGCTATCGTCATGGGCGCGGGGAAAAGCAGTGCTCCGCGCGTGCTGGTCCTGTGCGTGCATATGCTGAACATCTCCCTGTTCTATTTTTTGTTGAGGCGTTACGGCGGGGTGGTCATGTCCGCCATTCTGGCGGCAGCGTTGCTCCTGGCCGGTTCGCACATGAATTTCATGTATGAGGTATATGTCGAGTGCTTTATCATTGCCTGCCTGCTTGGGGGACTGGCCGTTATCTTTCATGCGGACTGGGAACGGCTTTCGTTTTTCAAAAAGGCTTTTATCTGCGGATTCTTCGGGGCTTCGGCGGCGGCGGTCAAGCTGACAGCGTTTCCGGTGTCGGCTGTGTTGTTTTTCGCAGTTGCGGCGACGGTGGGATGGCGGAACATCTGGCGGGTGCTTGGCGGGACTGCCATCGCTTATGTGGTATTCGCGCTTCCGTTTTATATTCGGACATGGGTATTGACCGGGAATCCGCTGTGGCCGTATTACGGCTGGATATTTTCCAAAGACGAGGCGGTGATTGAAACGAGCCGTCTTTTCCATATGATGGGCGATTCACACTCATTCGGGCAGGGTGGGTTGCCGGAGGCGCTGATGAGTCCGTTTCTGCTGTGCTGGAACGACGTCGCGTTTGACGGCGACTGGGGACTTCAATTCGGGCTTCTGCTGGTGCTCGGGGCGCTGAGCGTATATTACCTGATTGCCTCGAAGGAGTCGTCTCCTCTGAAATACATCGGTATCGGCGGTTTTGTTTTTGCGTATATCTTCTGGATGTTCACGTCGCGGCAGGCCCGTTTTCTGGAGCCCGCCATCATGCTGTTGATTCTTGCCGCGGCGTATGCGTTGCAGCGGATGCGGCATGATATCCGTCTTTTGTTTCTGGTGCTTATTGCGGCACTTGCCCTGTTGTCGAGCTCGCCGAACTGGGTGCGGCATT
>CALABZ010000004.1 GCA_937888615.1 uncultured Lentisphaeria bacterium
ATAGAAATCTTTTCGGCGATGAGCAGTGATCCGGATTCGCCGTCGCAATCGTTTCTGCATGATATGATATGGACGGCGTCTGCCTGTTTCCTCCTGCAATATGAATGCAGCCGGAAGGAATTTTCCCGGATACTCCGCCGTTTAATCAAGGCCATCCGGAAAAATACAGAGGTAACTTTCTATGATTTCTGTCTTGGAAACTTTGAAGACGGAGAGGATGAGTAAAGTGATATTCCAGAAGACTGCAGCCATTCTTAAAATTTACTATTTCGGTGATGACTCCGGTTTCAACTACTGTTTATCGGTTGAGGACTTGAATTAATGACTGCAACCTACATCGCCATAGACTTAAATAATGCCGAGAAAAAAGAAATGCCGAATTTTTTATAAAAATGCTCAGATAGTAACCTGTTTCATTCGAAAAGTTCGGCATTTTCTGTTATATTTCAAGAAAAACCAATATAACAGAGGAGGCAAAATATATGCAGAAGATTCAAGAGGCTGTGGATGCTGTATTTTCTGCAATGCGATTACGAAAATGTAGTGAGAGCACATTGGAGCATCTTATGTGGAGCGTTTACAAGCCTATCGTCAATTATCATCACGAAAATGGCACGGAACGTTGTTCCAGCAATTTGCTCAACGGCATCTGTGACAGGCAGTTTAAAAGGTATAGAAATGGAGCGATTAGTCGAAAGTATTATAGAGCTTTTGTAACTGCCGCTTTTCGCATTAGTTCTTATGTTGCCACTGGCGAGATTGATTTTTCCATAGTGAAAGACACAAAAAAATACAATCCAGCAGAAGAATTTCAGGTAATTGTTAATTCCATTTTGGAGGCAAGTGGCTTGAAAGCAAATCATCAACGCAAGCTTGGGATAACTATGCGACATTTTTTCTGTTTTTTTGAGAAACGCCACGGTAGCATTAGAGAGGTAACGGATACGGATTTTCTTGAATTTATTCCAGAAGCAGCAAAAAATAACCCATGCAACATGAACAGTACAATACGTGCATTGCGATATATTGCAAAATACCTGAATGACCAGCAACTATCAAAAATAAGCATTGACCTCAGCCTTTTCTGTCCACAGTCACCGCCTAAACGCATGATTGCTCCCTTTACGCAGGATGACATCGTGGCGATGGTAAATGTAATCGGCTTCCATTCAAAAACTCCCAAACGAGATATTGCAATTATTCTACTTGCATTTAATTCAGGCCTGCGCGGTGTTGACATTAGACATCTAAAACGCTCTAACATTAATTGGAAAAAGCAAGAGTTGCGAATCGTACAAAAGAAAACCGGAGAACCTCTTTTGGTCCCATTAAAAGGGAAGACCCTCAACGCTGTTGCTGAATACATTTTGGAAGAACGTCCCAAATGTGACGATGCTCATGTTTTTCTGCGTGCCTATCCCCCGTATACAGAAATAAAAAGTACCAGTCCTTTGGACTATATGCTTGACAAATATTGCCGCATAGCATCAATTGCGAAGGTGGGGTATCGGTCATTCCACAGTTTAAGGCGTACCTTGGGAACAGAACTTGCTTCGGTAGAGTTACCTGTGACCTCAATATCCCAGATGCTCGGACACCGCAGCATGAGCGCAGGTAAAGCATACATTAGTTTTAATAGAACACAGACATCTTTGTGTGCTGCTGATTTTGCAGAGGTACCAATCACAAAAGGGATATATGCCTCTCATTATCCCGCCATCCTGAACAAATCAGAGAAAGGCGGGGAGTAGATATGAGTCTTAAACAGGAAATGACAGATATTTATCATAAAATGCTTAATATCAAAGTTTCGTTAGGATATAGCGAACAGACTTACTCTTCGCACATTTTTCCTTTTATCGAATTTTGCGCAGACACTTATCCTAATGCAAAAACAATAACAAAGGAGATGCTTGACCATTGGTTGTTGACCAAAAGCTTCAATACTGATAATACCAGACGTCTTGCCATTATAAATATTCGACACCTTACCCGATATATGAATGCGACCGGAAAACACGCATATATACCTTCCGCAGAATATAATATCAAAGCACAACGGTATCAGCCGTATATTTTCACCGATAATGAGTTACTGCTACTCTTTGACTCAATAGACTCTTTAACCAACAGAATAGATTATGAAAAATCTCATCCGGAATTGATCCTTCCTGTTGTGTTCCGTTTGGAACAGTGCTGTGGCATGAGGCCTGGAGAACCATTCAACTTAAGAACCGAAGATATTGTTTTGAAAACAGGTGATATCTTTATACGCAAGAGCAAACGCGGTAAAGATCGCCATATTCTCATGTCAGAGGATATGAAGATGCTCTGTAGGATTTATGATGATTTTGCAGGTAAGCGGGAATATTTTTTTCAACATCCGAGCGGTGGCAAGATACCGGTTCGTTGGGCCGAATGGCATTTTTCTAAAGCATGGAGAAAAAGTGGCCTTTCCGCCAGAGGAAACAATCCAAGACCATATGATCTTCGGCATAGTTTCGCTACCCGCACGCTAATGCGATGGGTTGACGAAAACAGGGACATTATGGCTCTTATCCCTTATTTAAGTAACTATATGGGGCATGTTTGTTTAGAAGAAACGCTATACTACATACACCTTCTTCCGGAAAGATTGAAAGCCTCCCCCGGTATTGATTGGAGAATGCTGAGTAATATATACAATGAGGAGAATGTGCCTTATGAAAAAGATTAAAGATCCCGCTCTCTTTGAAAATATCCGCAGGTTTTTAAAAGAGTATATGCCTATTTTGAGAAAAAGGAGTACAAACACAGCTGAAGCTTATCGATATACATTGAATGTCTATTTGATATTTTTGCAGGAGACATATTCAAAGCCGCTGTGCGATATTATAGCAAAGGACTTTTGCCAGAAAAATATTCTTTGTTTTATTGAATGGCTTAGAACTGATCGTGACAACAAGGTATCCTCAGTAAATCTGCGTCTACGACATATAAAAAGATTTTGCCGTTTTCTCATGGACGAAAATATCTTGATGATGTCAGAGTTATCTTCTATCCAGAAGATAGCAGAAATCAATGATGTTGCCGAAGATACTATCAAGTTTTTGACCATTGAAGAAACAAAACTCATTCTTTCGCAGCCGGATACGAAAAAACCAATTGGCCTTAGAGATAGTTTTTTTATGTACTTGCTTTATGACAGTGGATGCCGAGTTCAGGAAGTGTTGGATTTAAGGCTTAAAGATTTTGTCGTACAGAAAGGTTTTGCTGAGCTACACATAATAGGCAAAGGGAATAAATATCGATCCACACCAATTGCTGATGAGTTATTGCCAAAGTTTAAAAGATACTGCAATCATTATCATAAAAGTGGTAAATATGAGGATCACTTATTTTATACAACGCGGAAGGGCGTTCGCTCACAAATGTCTAGTGATACAGCCCAAGTTGTTGTTAAAAAATATGGAGAGATGGCAAAATTCGCCAACCCGGAAATTCCCCACATACATCCTCATTTATTTAGACATACCCGTGCGATGCATCTATATATGGCGGGCATGCCCCTTGAACTTGTCTCGCAATGGCTTGGACATTCTCAAATGGAAACATCGCTAATCTATGCTAAAGCGACTACCGTTATGAAACGGAAAGCTGTTGAGAAGATCTCAACAGCAGAAAATTCTGTGTTTAAAGGAGATGAAAAGTTCAAGTATGCTGACAATGAAACAGTAATTCGTCAGCTATATGGCTTGATGTGAAATATAATGCCGATATTTTAGGGAGGAACAATTCTGTGGAAATATGTTTCACCAAAAAATTCGGCATTTCTTTTTTCTCGGCATTATTTAGGGAAAGCCGAATTCGGCTTTCTCTGAAGTCGTTCTACGCCTCGGTGGAGTGCGTCGAGCGGGGGCTTGATCCGCTCACGACCAATCTTGTCGTGGCGGACGAGAGCCGGACGGAAAAGACGATTTGTCTTGCGGTATCGCCATCGCTCAAGGCATACGGCATTCCCGGACGCGCCCGGTTGTTTGAGGTGGTGCAGAAGGTTCGTGAGGTCAACGCCCAGCGCCGAAGCTGTGCACCCGGACGCAAGTTCTCCGGCAAATCCAGCCATGCGCCCGATCTGAAAGCGAATCCGGCCTTGGAATTGGACTACATTGTGGCGTCGCCGCGAATGGCGCGGTATATGGAGGTCAGTTCGCAAATCTATGGCATTTATCTGAAATACATTGCACCGGAACACATTCACGTTTATTCCATCGACGAAGTGTTCATCGACGCGACGCAGTATCTGAAACTCTATAACCTCACCGCCCGTGAATTTACGATGAAGCTGATTCTAGAAGTGCTTCAAACGACAGGGATTACCGCGACCGCCGGAATCGGCACGAATCTTTATCTATGTAAAATCGCCATGGATAGATAATGTCCCAAATCTTGTGACAGGACGTGTTGTTTGACAAAGTTGCATCTGCCTTTTATTTTGAGTTCGTTCAACCACTCAATAAAAAGGGAAGCAGATGCAAGGTAAAATTAGCATGGACTTGTCGTTTTGTCAATCAGAGCAAGGATTTTCTTTGGATGAGCTTGTAATAAAACTGGCCGACGTGTATGAACGCAAGGCATTCGCGGAACTGCTAAAAATGATTTTGCAGATGGTTCAGGAGATTCTGATGTATCGAATCTTTCATGGCAAAACCGATGAAATGAAGTGTTGCGATAGTGGTCATCTTCGGCAGAACGGCAGCTTCGAGCGTCGCATTCGCACCAGTTTAGGTGAGTTCAAGATGATATTCTGGCGCGTGAGTTGTTCCGGCTGTGGCAAGAGTTTTTCGCCATTACAACGCTTTATTCGCTTGGATCGTTATCAAACGAAAACAAACGAACTGGAAAAACTGGTTGTAGAAGCGGCGGCCGAGACCAATTATCGCCGTGCGGTTCGGGAATTGGCTCGTGACGGCAAACTGCCGGTGTCGTTCCATACCGCGCACGGCTGGGTATTGCGGACGGATTGTGATGAAATCGACATTTCAAAGCGGGTGATCGGTTCCGTTCCGATTCAGATTATGCCGGATGGGACCGGATTCAAGGGCGGAGGTCGAAATGGCGAAGCTCGCAAAGGAGATTTGAAGGTGGTGATCGGCATTACGCAATCGGGAAAGATATTTCCATTAGGGGCATGCGCGGGAGCCCGTTGGGAGGACATCAACCAGCAATGGAAAGAGCAAGAAATGAAGTTTCCTGATGGTAGTATTTTGATTTGTGATGGCGAACTTGGGCTGTCCGAAGCATTTGCCGAATACGCCTCGGAGCAACAACGTTGCCATTGGCACATCAATCGGGATTTGTATTATGCGATGTACCAGGACGGCGGACGCAAAGCTGATTCAAAGCCGATACAGGATGCTTTGGCCGGAGCGTTGGCGATTGAACTGCCACAAGAGGATTTCAAGTACGTGTCAGAGAAAGAGAAAGACGACATTGAGGAACGAATGGAGAAAACTGAATCGGCGATAGACCAGTTGATTGGCTACTTTGACGGACATGGATATGAAGCGGCGGCAACTTACATGCGCCGGGCGAAGATCGGCATGTTCGGCTATATTCGCCGTTGGCTGAAGTGGGGACTGATTTCTCCGCGAGCTTCGTCAATGGTAGAACGGGTGATGCGTGAACTGGGACGCAGAATTAAGAAAATCGCTTATGGGTGGAGTGATAAGGGCGTAACGAAAGTTGCGAGAATCATATTGAAACGGTTTGCAAATGCCGGAGCATGGGAGGACTACTGGCAAAAGCGCATGGAGATTCTCGGCAACGTCTTTATCGGCGTTGGAAATTACAAATGCGTTTCACAGAATTTGGGACAATAACCATGGATATTGAGGCCAAACACATTCCGGCGGATCAAAACGGCGTGCGGATTGCGGAACTTGACGAACAATCCTATCGGGAAAAACTCTGGACGCATCAGCCGCTGACCGATTTCTGGCGCATTGGCCACGGCTATGCCGCCAAACTGGAATCGCTCGGTCTGCACACCATGGGCGATGTGGCGCGCATGTCCGTTAAAAATGAAGATGTGCTCTATCGGATGTTCGGAATCAATGCGGAACTGCTGATTGACCATGCGTGGGGCTGGGAACCTGTAGGCATTGCGGATATCAAGGCCTACAAGCCGGAGAACAACAGCATCAGTTCCGGACAGGTGTTGCAGGAGCCGTACAGTGTCGATAAGGCGCGGATTGTCGCGATGGAAATGACCGATCAGCTTTCGCTTGATCTTCTGGCGAAACACATTGTAACCGATCAACTGGTTTTGACCGTCGGCTACGATACGGCCAGCGTCTTCGAGACCTACGCCGGAGCCGTCACGGTGGATCGTTATGGGCGGAAAGTTCCGAAAGACGCACATGGTTCCATAAACCTCAATCGCCAGACCTCGTCTGCAAAAATGATTGTCGAAGCGATGATGATACTCTTTGACCGGATCGTCAACCGGAATCTCCTAATCCGGCGAATGACGGTGGTGGCAAACCACATCATCGACGAAGACAAAGCCACCGTGGCCGCTTTCAAGGATCAGCCAGACCTCTTTGCCGACTACGAGGCGCTTGCGCGTCAGGAGGCCGCGGAAACGGCTGAATTGGAAAAAGAAAGGCGCTTGCAACTGGCGGTTCTCGACATCAAAAAGAAACTCGGAAAAAACGCCGTGCTGAAAGGCATGAATCTGCTGGACGGAGCGACTGCAAAATCACGGAACGAACAGATCGGAGGGCATCGAAAATGAAGCATCCTTACGATGATATCCTCAATCTGCCGCACCACGTCTCGCAGAATCATCCACAAATGTCGATGCGTGACCGCGCCGCGCAGTTTTCGCCCTTCGCGGCCTTGACCGGCTATGAAGATGCCATCGACAAAATGGGCCGTTTGACGGAACCCAGGCGAGAGTTAAGCGAACAGGAACAGGCAGAAATAAACAGTTGTCTTACCTCCATTGCGTCAAAATTGAATAAACGACCCAAGGTTCGCGTAGAATATTTTCTCCCGGATGCCGTAAAAGCCGGAGGCGCATACGTCGCAGTAACCGGGTGCGTAAAAAAACTTTCTTTGGTTGAGCGGACAATCACCCTGAACACCGGAACTGTGATTGGTATGGATGATATTGCACAAATCAGTGAATTTTGAATAGATAAACGCCGAAAGGAATGCAAATGAGTAATGAAACGCTTTTGATTATTGATGTTCAGAAGGCATATTTTACGGATGGCCCGTACCTGCTCAATCACCCTGTGGAAACAGCGGAACGGATCAAACTTCTTCTTGACCAATTTCGCAAGGAGCAAAAGCCGGTGATTTTTATCAAGCACCGTTTTAAGGCCAATTCGGAAATCAGCGATATCGTCCAACCGCAGGATGGAGAAGCGATCATTGAAAAAAGCTATCCCAATTCCTTTCTGGGGACGGAATTAAAAGAATATTTGGACGCTCATAACATCAAGAAACTCGTTGTGGTCGGCATGATGTCTCACATGTGTGTTGATACCACCGTGAGGGCGTGTCAGAATTATGGACTGGATGTCGTTGTCATTGACGACTGCTGCACCACCAAAGCAATTTCCTATAACGGAGAACCCATGGATGCCGACACTGTTCACAAGGTTTTTATGGCTTCCCTAAATGGCATGTTCGCCAAAGTCATGCCCCTGGCTGATTTCATGAAAAAATAATTTTGATATGAGAACAGTATTTTCAACAAAAAACTGGACTTACAAATTCGTTTGAGAGAGATGCGCCCTGATCATTGACTCGAATACCTTCTTTTTTTTGCGAATACGACTTGCGTTTGTTGTGTGGTGAGATATATTAGAAAAGTTGAGCATGACAGGATCACTGCTTTTATAGCAAACTATAAGAATCGCTATAAAGGCATAAGTTGTCTATTACCAGTTTTGTACGGCTCAGAATTGCGGGTGCGGATTTGCAAATGCTCCGCCATTTTTGAATTCTCCAAGCTCTCGTTCTGAACGACGGGAGCTTTTGTTTTTTAGGGTATTTTGTGGCTGAACAGCAAGGTCTTGCAGAGAATTTACCGTTGTGGAATCTGCCGACAGAGACGCTGAAACCGGCGGGATAGCGTAATCCGCCAAGAGCCGTCTCGCGAAGATTCTCCGGGGAGCTCAGTACTTCGTCCTGAGCATTCAGAGAACCTTTTCCGACGAAAACACACTGATTTTGGTATAAAACTCGTCCTTTCACTTTTTCAGAACTTTTGACGAGTGCTTCACCTCAGCTTGAGCGTGAAAGATTGCTTGAAGTTCGTTGAGCCGCCGCAAGCATGGTTGAAAATCGATGGAATGTTCAAGCTCAACTATTATAAGCAAAAAATCCCGGCAACGGCTGGAAGCGATCTTTTTATTCAGTAATTATTTTTCGCTGTTGCGATGGAGGTGATTATGACGCGTGGTCTTATTGGCAAGTAGAACTTGCAACTCATCGACACTCATTTTCCGTAGTTCCGAGAGACGGCGTAATGTATCCCGGCGCGGAGAAAACTTCTCTTTTTCCCATCGACAGATCGAAGAAAGACTGACCTCCAACAACAGTGCCAATTGTTGCTATTTAAATCGGTGTCGCTTGCGAAAGCAACCCAGCCGCTCTCCCGTCCCACTGTTTCTCTTTGCCGACCACAACGGGCGTTTGCGGCAACAAAAAAGGCCGCGCTTCAACCGAGGGCATCCGCGCGGCAATCATTTCATTCAGACTGCGTTCGAAATCCCGAAGCAGCAGTCGTACAACCCGATTCACATTGCGTTCCATTTTTGACATTCATTTCCTTTCCCGCCTCCATTCCGTACCGGGAAATAAAGATTCAATGTGTTAATCTTCCTTGAAGTTTTTTTTTTATCGCAAAAAAGAACGTCCGATTTGAATGACGAATTGGACCAACATGAACACGGATAGTATCAGATTAAGTTTTAACAGCAAGTGCTGCAATTGAATCAACTGCAGCAACCGCCGTTGGAACAGCACAATCTTTCGTCAGAATTCTCCTGCGTCATAAGATCGCGAGCAAAAGCGTTCATCGCTGACATCGCACCTTTTTCGATCATTTTACCGACATTTATGGCTTCCTCAATTTGAGCATCTTCAATGCCCAAATCACGGGCTTTATCAACGTGATAAGACAGACAGGGCTGACAATGTCCGGCGACCGAAGCTCCGATGGCAATGAGTTCAATCATTTTTTCATCCACTTTTCAAACTCCCTCTATTTAATTACAATCCATGCGACTTGTTGCAATCGCAGTTGGGGTTGTCGCACAGCAAGTCAATCGCGTAACCGCAACATGCGTCAACACATAAGCCGCAATCAATGCACTTATCATAATCGATGATAATTCTGCCCCAGGGATTTCCGACTCCCTCAACGGTATCTCCGGCCTTATTGTCGGCTAAATTGGCTGTGCTCAAACAGCCTGTGTTCTTTTCAGTCAGATTGATAGTTGCACGGATGCCTCTTGCCGCCATAGGACACCGGTCAACACGGTCGGTCAGTTGCTTGTTCAAAATAGGTTCGTCAACTTCGATGTAACGGATCGCCTCTACCGGACAGGCTTTGATTGCGGTACAGACGTGCTTGTCTGTGAAGCATCGTTTGAAGTCCACTACCGGTTTTTTCTTTGCATTTGCATTTTTACAAATGATTGGCGTATCTGTTGTCTGCGACGGCTCTCCACAGCCACAACAACAAGCGCAACTTTTTGATTTTTCCATTTCTATGATTTCTCCAGTTTATTTCTGATTCTGCGATCAGGATGAAAGCTTTGTCAATTACAAGTCGGCGTACAGCCGCTGGGAGCACAACCGCCGAAGCCGCGCGGCGGTACGGCCAGCAAATACTCCACCTTGCGGGATTTTTCCGCGTTCGCGAGTTGGGCAGTCAGAAACTGCTGTGTTTTCTGATTTTCAAGATACGCACGAATCTGCGGAGCAACAACATCGAATTCCGGAGCCTTGCCATCTACCGGCTGAAGACGGGATTTGTTATCATCATAGAATTTGCGAATATCGGCATCGGTCACCGGAGGTTGTTCTGCCAGTTTTTTCTTAAGCCAATTTTGAATTCTCAGTGTATCCTGAATTGCCGGTTTTGAGGCAAGTTCCTTGGCGTAATTGTCCAACGTGGTATTCTTTGCTGTCAATTCTGCTTTCAGTTGTTCCGCTTCCTGTCCTTTTAGCGATTCCCATTCCGCTTTCATCTGTTTGTATGCGATATCGGCATCCATCTGAACTCCGCTGTCTTTCGCTAAATCGACCAACAGCATGGTCTGAATATGCTGCCGCAAAAACTGTGGCGCGGCAGAGACGATTTGCTGTTGAGTGATATTTTCCGGAATCTTTCCATCCGGGAACTGTGCGGCAAAAGCCTTGGAAAGATCCTCTTTGGTCATGGTCTTCCCATCAATTTTGGCAACATCGGTCGCAACCAGTCCCCAGAGATCAGGCTTCAACAGCACCTGCGGTTTGTTGGATGCCGAAACGACTGATTGCGGAGCGGAATCGGCTGCGAATGCGGATACCGTCAGCGCCAACAATGATGCGCCAAGTAATGTCGTGTGAATTTTTTTCACGTTGTTTTCCTTTGTTTATTGGATGATGGTTTGGAGGGCTTGTTCGTTCATCTCTTCCGGATGCCAGGGAATGACGGCATAATGACCATTGGAATGGGCATTCACTTTGTTGATCCATTCAATTTCATTGGACGCTTTCGCCCGCAACAGACGATTGGAAGGCGCAGCAGCAAACAAAGAAGAGTTGATCACCCACCATTTGCTGTGGATTCCGGCGCGGGCGAGATCACCTTCAAGGCGCATGGCCTCATAAACCGGCGTGGTCTCCGCCAAGGCAACGATGATGACTTCGGTTTCGGCGGCGTTACGCAACCGGGGCAACAGTTTTTTCACCGATTCCGGAATATCGCCTTGGGAACGTTGAATTTCCCGGTGATAGCTTTGGGTGGAGTCGAGCAGAAGCAACGTATGACCGGTCGGCGCGGTGTCGATGACCACCACTTCATTTTCCGCCCGTTCGACAATCTGCGCGAATGCCCGGAACACCGCGATTTCCTGTGTGCATGGCGAACGCAAGTCCTCTTCCACATAGGCAAGATCATCCACGGACATGGTCTCCCGTGCCTTTTGCAGAACCTCTTCCTTATATTTGGCAAGCTCGGCGTGTTCATCAATATGGCTGACACTGATATTGGGGTGTTCGGCAATCACATAGTTCAAATGTGCCGCCGGATCGGTGGTCGTCAAATGAACTTTGGCGCCTTTTCCGGCCAGTCCAAGTGCAATGGCGGCGGCAATGGTGGTTTTGCCGACTCCGCCTTTGCCCATCGTGAAAATCACTTTTTTCCCGGATTGATGCAGATCTTCAATGACCGTGCCGAGCGTCGGAATAGCGGTGTCCATCAGTTGCGCCGGATTGAGTTTGTATTCGTCCGAAGTCAGTAATGAGCGGATGTTATTCAATCCCATGATATTGTAGGCGCGAAGCGGGATGTCGAACTCCGGCAGAATTTTCAACGTATCCGGCATTCCCGTCAGAGCATTCTGCTGTTTTTTGTAAAGACTTTCAGAAATGGCGTCATCAAATTCCGCCAGAACCCCGTTGATGACGAGAATTTGATTATTCACCGCCTCTTTCAAGGGAACATATTCCGGACGGGAAACCAGAACGAGTGTGGTTTTCTTCGCGTCGGTCAACGCAGCCACGGCGTTTTTATAAACATCCTTGCGTTGTTCAAGACCGGAAAGCTGGCCGAGACACGATGCGCCATGTGTACTTTCGCTGATGAAATTGCTCCATGCCGACGGCAGTTGCAACATCCGCAATGTGTGTCCGGTCGGAGCGGTATCGAAAATAATGTGATGGTAACGCTCCTTCATTGCCGGATCGGTGATGAAATTGGAAAATTCATTGAATGCGGCAATTTCGACCGTACAGGAACCGGAAAGCTGTTCTTCCATATTGGCGAGAACGGAGTCCGGCAGTTTGCCGCGATAGGGCGCGATCACGCTTTCCCGATATTCGGCGGCGGCTTGAATGGGATCAAGGTTGGCGACGACCAGATTGGGTGCTTCCGGAATGGCGACTCCGCTTCCGGTAAGCTCCATGCTGAATACATCCTGCAGATTGGAAGCCGGATCGGTGCTGACCAGCAGCACTTTTTTCCCGGAATCGGCCAGCGTCAACGCCGTGGCGCAGGCGGCGGAAGTTTTTCCAACGCCGCCTTTGCCGGTGAAGAACAGATATTGCGTCAAGGGAATTGACGCCGGATTGAATTGTTTTTTCATTTCAGCATTTACCTCCGCAGCAGCACGAGCTGCCTTTTTTCTCTTTCGGAGTTTCTTCCGTGAGGTAACTTGCGGGTACCTCAAGCCATGTGCAAAGTTCTTCGTTAGTCGGATATTTTTCCAGCTTGACAACTTTGCCGTCCAACACTGTAGCGGGTAACGCTTCAACGCCTTTGACGGCAATCAAATCGTTGATTTCGGCATTTTTGATGAATTCCATCGGAGAACTCGTCAAATTGTAACGGGCGACATCGACACCATGTTTTTTCAACGCATTCAACACGGTGGAGATGCGAAGCAATTCCGGATCAATACTGACTCCGCAAAGGCCGGTGGAGCAACACATGGCCGGTTCGTAAAAAGACATTTTTTTCATTGTAAAATCCTCCTCATTATTTATTGGGAAACCAACGGGTTGTTTTATTTGCAATTTTAACCAGAATCAACATGACTGGAACTTCCACCAGTACTCCGACAATCGTCGCCAGAGCAACAGGAGAAGCCGTTCCGAACACCGCAATCGCCACCGCGACCGAGAGTTCAAAGAAATTCGACGCGCCGATCATGCCCGCTGGGGCCGCCACATCATGCGGCAGCTTCAACCAGCGACAGGGGATGTAGGAGATGAAGAAAATCAGGAAGGTCTGGATAATCAGCGGTACGGCGATCAATACGATGTGCAACGGATTGGCAATAATGACGTGTCCCTGAAATGAGAAGATAATGACCAGCGTCAACAGCAATCCGCCGATGGTGATGTGGTTGAATTTGGGCAGGAAGGTATTCTGAAAATAGTTCAATCCATGCCGTTTCACCATCAAAACACGGGTAATGATCCCCCCTGCCAGCGGAATGACTACGAACAGCAGTACCGACAGAATCAGTGTGCTCCACGGGACGCTGACGTCGCTCAAGCCCAGCAGAAACTTCACGATCGGAATGAACGCAATCAGAATAATCAGATCGTTGGTCGCCACCTGAACCACCGTGTAAGCCGGGTTGCCCTTGGTCAAATGACTCCAAACAAATACCATAGCGGTACAAGGAGCAGCACCGAGCAACACCGCCCCGGCCAGATAATCGCGCGCCAGTTCCGGCGTGATCCAGTTCCTGAAAATCACGTAGAAAAACAGTGCGGCAATCCCGTACATCGTAAAGGGTTTGATCACCCAGTTCACGATCCAGGTGACGAAAAGCCCCTTGGGATTCTTGCCGACGTCGCGGATGCTTTCAAAATCCACTTTCATCATCATCGGGTAGATCATCAGCCAAATCAGAATGGCTATGGGAATGGAGACTTGGGCATACTCGAATTTGCCGAGAAATGCCGGGAACTCCGGCAGAAATTTCCCGATCAACACTCCGGCAATCATGCACAGCACAACCCAGAGAGTCAGATACTTCTCAAAGAAGCCGATTCCGACATTTTTATTGCTCATTTTCAAAGCGCTCCTTTAACTTTTTATAATAGTTCGCCACGCTCTTATCGCCTTCGTTGTTGAGAAAAAGACAGAACGGCAAACTGTCAGTCATCTTGTGTTTTATCACACACTTGCAGCAAATCCCATTGTTGGGACAGCTCTTCTTGGGACAGGGACACTCTTTTACATTTGCACACGGCATCTTATTTGATTTATTCCATTGTTTTATTGGTAGCGTTGTCTTTGGGAACGGCAACGTTTTCTGTTTTTTCTACTACGGGAACGGAAAAGGAGCTGTTGCAAGAGCTTCCGCAACGTCCTTTTGGTGCGAATTTAGCCAATACGATGAACCCGATGATTGCAACGATCAAAAATATAATATCTTTGAGTTTCATAACTGTTTCAGCGCCTCCGGCAAGGTTTCCACGAAGGCTTTGATTTCATCACGGACACGACGATAGCAATCCAGTTTTTCATCTTCGGTTTGACAATTGGCGGCCAGACGCGGCGGATCATCGAAACCGACATGGACGACCGTGGTTTTTCCGGAAAAGACCGGACAGCTCTCATGGGCATTGCCGCATACCGTCACAACATAATCGAAGTCAATGCCGTCAAGCTCCGAAAGCAGCTTGGAGTGTTGAGCGGAAATATCTACTCCGGCTTCTTTCATGACTTTGACCGCATAGGGGTTCAAGCCATGTTTTTCGATTCCGGCGGAATAGGGTTCCATGCAATCGCTTTTCAAGGTACGCGCCCATCCTTCGGCCATCTGACTGCGGCAACTGTTGCCGGTGCATAAAAAAAGAATCTTCACCATAATTTCACTCCCAAGGTAATGGTCAAAGTCATGCCGATGCCGACAATCAAAAAGACTGCGCCGGTAATCCGTTGCGCCCATACTTCAAACTTCGCCAGCTTATTATACGCCTGTCCCACTTTGTTGGCGCTAAACGCCAAAAGAAACGCAAAAAGCAGTACCGGCAGCCCGGTGGCAACACCGAATACGCCCGGCAGCACAAAACCGGATTGCATTTTTATCGCCAACGGAAGCAAACTGCCGAAAAACAGCGCCGCCGAAGTCGGGCAGAAGCTCAAGGCAAACAGTACGCCCAGCAAGAAAGCCCCGAACACTCCGGCTTTTTCAACCTTCTTTTGCATCGCTTCCCCCATCCCGGAACCGGAGGAGGTTTTGAGTTTGAGCATATCCAATAAGGCCATTGCCACGATGATTAAAAGTGGTCCCATCAGAAGGTTCATGTATTTCTGAAGCAGATGCGACATCTCCGGCGCGGCGGAAAGTCCACCGACCAGAAGTACGCCTAAAACCGCATAAGTGATGGTTCGTCCGAGCGTATAAAGCACTCCGGCGCTCAGCACAACGCCGACTTTCCCCACTTTACGCGATACAAAACTGATGGCGGCAATATTGGTCGCCAGCGGACACGGGCTGATGGAGCACAAAAATCCCAGCCATGCCGCAGTTGCGATACCGAGCCAATATTCGGTCATTTGAGCATCTCCGCCGCACCGTTCTGAATGTATTCGGTGAATTTCTGCGGTTCACGCACCAATGTCCAGACGGCATCGAACTTTTCAAACTTGCCGTTTTTCTGCATCACCACACTGCGCGTGGTAAGGCCAAAATCTTTGACGAAATGTTCGTTGACCGGTTCTTCCACATTCACCGACTTGAAAATTACGTTTCCATCGGCGAGTTCTTTGGCGTATTTGGCCTCAATCGCCTGCTTCGTCAACTCTTCAATCTTGTTGCAGGTGAAACAGCGCTGATTGCCGTGGAAGTAGTAAACCACCATTGCATTGGCATTTTGCGGCGCTCCGGAAGATACCTGTTCCGTTCCAGGCGTCGCGGAAACTGCTGCGTCACTGCCTTTGATTTGCTTCAAAACCATGAAGCCAATGCTGGTGACAACAAAGACCAGAAGAACAATCGTCATCACCTTTTTTCCACCACCACCACTTCCACTGCAACAGGATGTCGCGGCTTCTTCGCCAGAACAACCGCAGGATGACGTCGGAGCCGGAGCGGAACAACAACAAGATTCCGCCGGCTTTTCAGCCTTGGCGGGAGCTTCACAAGCGCCGCCGCAATCACAAGCCGGAACGGTCAGGAATTTTGCAACTTCATCCACACTCAGCACCTTGCCGACGTTGACGACCTTGCCGTCAACAACCAGTGCCGGGGTCATCATGACACCGAATTCGGTGATTTTGTTGATGTCCTCGACTTTCTCAATATCACACGGAATGTTGTGTTGCTCCGCCGCCTGTTTCACATTGGCCGCAAGTTTTTTGCACTTGTCGCAACCGGAACCTAAGATTTGTACTTTCATAACATTTACTCCTGTTTGGGGTTAAACTAAAAACCAGTCAAATAGATACCCGCCGATCACTGCCGTCAGGAAAATCAGCGTCACAATCGCCGCGACAATTCGCGCTTTGAAGATGCTTAACAGCATCGACATTTCCGGAATCGCCATGCCCGCACCGCCGATGATCAACGCGATCACCGCACCCAGACTCATGCCTTTCTGCGCCAATGCCAACCCGATCGGAATTGCACTTTCAGCACGGATATACAAGGGCACGCCGACCAATGCGGCAATCGGAATGGCGAAGATATTGTCCGGACCGGCCAATGATATAATCCACTCCTGCGGAATGTATCCATAAATCGTCGCACCGATAGCCGTACCGATGATCAGGTAAATCAGAACGCCCTGCAAGTCGCCATAACCGTCTAAGAACGCTTTTTTGAGCTTGCCTTTGAAGGTCGGAATCACAACTTCCGCTTCCGGTTCTCCGCCGCAGCAGGAGGCTTTCGCTTCGACAAACTTGCGGACATAGCGCTCCGCGTGAAAAACGCTCATCAGCCAGCCGCCGAGCAACGCGGCAATGAAGCAGACGCCGAAGTAGATCAGACATGCTTTCCATCCCATCAGCGTCCAGACCATACCGATGATGATCGGATTGAGCAACGGAGAGACCAGCACAAAGGTCAGAATCGGGCCGATTGCGACTCCGGCATTCAACAATCCCAAGGTCAGCGGAATCGTCGAACAAGCGCAAAACGGCGTGATGCTGCCCAGCACCCCCGCCATGAAATAGCCGCCGCGTCCGGAGAGATATTTACTGAATTTCTCCTTGGGGATGTATTGTAAAATCAGTGAAATAATGGTGCTGATTGAGAGAAACAGCACCACCAGTTCCAGAAAAATGAACCCGAAATAATCGAGCGTATCCAATAATGTGTTCATTTATAAACTCCCGTAAATAAATCCAAGTATGGTAGAAAATACGACGACCAGCGACACGAAAACCACCGTTTTTTTCGTTCCCATCACGCCGTTGATGACCAGCATGTTCGGTAACGATAACGCCGGACCAGCCAGCAACAGCGCCAATGCCGGACCTTTGCCCATGCCCGAACCGATCAAACCTTCCAGAATCGGAACTTCGGTCAAAGTGGCAAAATACATGAACGCTCCGGCAAATGAGGCGAAAAAGTTGGACAAGAGTGAATTACCACCCACTGATTTTTCCACATATTCACTCGGAATCAGCCCTTCATAACCGACCCGCCCCAACAACAATCCGGCAATCAACACGCCGAAAAGCAGTAACGGCATGATCTTTTTGGCGAAGTTCCAACTGGTTTCAAACCAACTTTTGAGTTCGCCGTCCTTTTCCGTACTGGTGAAGATACCGATACCCAGAAAACCGGCGGTAAACGCCAACAACGGATTGGCGGGAAAGAGAATTGCCAATGCCACCACCGGAACGGCAATGGTCAGAAGTTTCCACAATTTCAAGCCGTAATATTTCACCAGCATAAAGCCAAGTACCAGTGCCGATGCGGAAGTCAAATACCATTTGATGCTCCAAATCGCCGTCCACAGCGCACCGGAATCCTCTGATTTCCCGAAATTGGCGAAGACCAGAATCGCCACCATGCTGCCGATATACACCACATTCTGCCAAAGGGGGCGACCGGCTTCCATCTCCGGCTCATTGGCGGCCAATCGCGCTTTTTCCGCCTCTTCTTTTCGGAAAATCAGGTGCATACATAACCCGATGATGACCGAAAGTCCAATCGCGCCTACCGCACGGGCAACCCCAAGTTCAACTCCCAGTACGCGCGCGGTCAACACAATCGCCATGATGTTGATCGCCGGACCCGAATAAAGAAACGCCGATGCGGGTCCAAGTCCGGCACCCATCTTGTAAATTCCGGCAAATAAGGGCAGAATCGTACAGGAGCATACCGCCAGAATCGAACCGGAAACGGAGGCGACCAGATAAGCAATCCACTTTTTTGCCTTCGGGCCAAGATATTTCATCACCGCGCCCTGGCTGACGAACACGCCAATCGCGCCCGCAATGAAAAACGCCGGAATCAAGCACAACAGCACATGCTCTTGCGCATACCATTTGACCAACTCCAGCGATTCCAGCACGGCGTTATTGAACCGTGCCGTCCCGACCGGCAGATAATAGCAGATTAAAAAAATACCGACCAGCCCGGTCAGCCACTTCCATTGTGATCGCCACATGTCCTATATCCTCCTATATTTTGCAAAATGCCAAAACGATTTTATAAAAAAAGATCAACACTTCCGCAAACAGGCGATAAAATCAATGATGCAAATGCAACAGAGCTTATAAAAAACCTGTTTGCCACGTTTGTCATCAATGATCACCCCGGCATTTTTCAAGACCGCCAGATGCTGGCTGATCGTCGAAAAATCCGCGCCGACTGCTTCAACGAACTCACATACACAATGCTCTTCGCCGTCAGCAAGTTGCTCGACAATCCAAAGCCGCGTGGGGTGTCCCAACGCCTTAAAGATATCGGCCTCATGTTTTCCGTGATTTTTTTCAAACTTAAGCATAATGATGTCCTTTGTTATTTTGCAATATAACATAATGTTCAAAAAATTCAAGCAGCATCAGAAAAAAAATGATGATATGCTGACGGTATATTGGACAGTCTTATTGAGACAGACCAATATACCGTTTCCTTTTTTTAGGATTTCCCGCTCAAAAACATTGGGCAAAGTTACTCTTCTGGATTGAGACAGAAGTTCATTTGACTTGTGGCGGCGAAGTCTGTCTCTACCTCAACGGGAGTCTGTTGGTCGAGTTTTTGATGCACTCGGCGCAAATTGTAGTAAGCAACGTATTCCGCGACATCAGTCTCCAACTGTTTTCTTGTTTCATAGAGGTTATGAGACAGTTCTTCGCGTTTCATGCAAGCGAAGAAAGATTCCGCAACGGCATTATCCAGCGGAGTTCCCGGATTGGAGAACGACTGAGTAACTTTTAGTGTTCGCAGATGTTTCCGGAAATGAAAATCGGTATATTGAAGTCCCTGAACGCTATGAAACGTCAACCCCGTAGGGCGATGTCGCCTCTCAAATGCCGAATTAAAAGTTGTCTGCACTAATTCCGTGTCTATTCTTTCCGAAATAGTATGAGCAAGGACTCGACGCGAAAAAAGGTCAATTACGATACAGATGTAGTGAAAGGTGTTTTTCACGCGAACATACGTAATGTCGCTCACCCAAACTAAATTTGGCGCCGGCTGTTTGAATTCCTGTTGCAATCGGTTTCGGTAATACTTGTATTTGCGTGCTGTCGTTGTCCAATAACGTAAACGGCTCTGTTTGCAAATCAAATTCATTTCGGCCATCAGTCGACTGATTCGGCGCATGCTGATTACCATACCTTCTCGTTTAGATCGGAAGAGCACACGTCTGAACTCCAGTCACCGTATCGAATCGTTCCTTGCTTTGCGCAAAAAGACTCTTAATTTGAGGAGCGAAGAATTCATCATCAAGTTCGATTTGCGTTTTTTCAGGACTGCGGTTCTGGTGATGATAAAAGCTGGACCTGCGAACATCAAGGACTCTGCACAACGCATGAATATGAAACTGATTTTTTAAGCGATCAATTTCGGCGTATTTTTCCTGTATAGATGCTGAACGAGAACAGCGGCAGTTGTAAAAGATCAAACTATCGGCGCGAAGCCGCTTTAATTCTACTTGCATCAAATGAAACTCTCGTGGAGACATGTGCGTCACAGCTTCCACTTCGCGCTCTGTTCGCGAATTTATCCAACAATAAACGGAACTTTTTGCAACACCATATTTCCGGCTTAACTCGGCAGGAGCAGAACCATCCGTATATTCTTTGACAATTCGTTGAATTACATCTTCAGCAACAATTTTCATCATCAGCCTTTCCAATTCTTTATTTTGGGAGTAAAACAACAGAATATCACAGAAAGTAACCCAAAGTCAAACAAAACTGTACTTTAAAATTTGTTTTTCTCTTTTTCTGATATTATATTGATGACGATGAGGGATAATTCCAACTTTCTGACGTAGGAGATAAAATGGAAGACCGTTGGCTGTCGATGAAAGAAATATCTGAATACCTTGGCGTGCGTCGTGAAACAATCCTAAAATGGATTGCCAATCGAGGGTTGCCAGGGCATCAGATTGGCAAACTCTGGAAATTCAAAATCTCCGAAGTCGATGCGTGGGTAAAATCAGGGAAAACGGGGGAATAAAATGGCTCGGATATTTGATTTAAATATAAAAAATTATCGCAGATTCGAAAATTTTTCTTACTGTTTTCATGGCAAGAATGTTATTTGTTTAGCAGGCAGAGGCGACTCAGGCAAATCCACCATCTTGGATGCCATTGCCGCAGTTCTATCACCAGCATGGAATTTGTCTTTTTATGACAACGATTTCCATGACTTAAATACAGAGATTCCTATCGAAATAACTGCCACCTTGATTGATATTCCTGATTCATGGAAGGTCGAAGACAAGTTCGGTTTATTCTACAAAGGATATGATCCTGCTCAAAATGTCATCGTTGAACATTACGATGGCGAGTTATTACCAGCAATTAAAGTTTGTCTTTCCATTGATAAGACGTTGGAACCTAGCTGGGAAATTGTAAACGATATATCTGGAGAGCGAAAAGCGATTTCTGCTGGAGAGCGTGCAAAGTTGAATGTTTTTTGTATTTCCGATTACATGGACCGCCACTTCAGCTTATCAACGGGTTCACCATTGTATTCTTTGTTGCGACAAGAAGACGGCAGTATTGACTCGCAAATACTTGTTAATGCCGTCCGTGAAATTAAAGAACGATTAGACAGGGACGATGCATTTCCCGACTTGAAACCGATATTAGAAAAAATATCTGCCCATGCGGCAAAGTTAGGTCTATGTCTCGATAATTTAATTCCGACACTTGATTCGCGAGATCTTTCCATAAAAGAGGGAAAAATTTGCATCCATAATTCTCAGAAAATTCCTTTGCGTTTAAATGGAAAAGGATCGAAACGCATAGCCTCGATAGCAATTCAATTGGCCACAACTGATAAAAAGGGTATCGTTCTTGTTGATGAAATCGAACAGGGACTCGAGCCTGATCGTGCGAAATGTCTGATAACATCACTGAAAAAAGAGATGAATGACGGACAAATTTTCTTTTCAACTCATTCAAGCGAAGTCATTCGTGAATTGAAATGTTCAGATATTCTCCGTCTTAATGACAACAATGAACTGCAAATAATGTCGAATGATCTCCAGGGTCTAATACGCGCGTGTCCGGAAATGATGTTTTCGAAAGGAGTGATATTGTGTGAAGGAGCAACAGAAGTGGGTTTCTGCCGAGCATTAAATTCCTATCGAATAGCAAATGGCAAGCCTCCTCTGTCTTATTCTGGCGTTGTAATAATTGATGGAACCGGTGATGCTCAAGTGAAATACGCTCGTGGTATTAGGAGTCTTGGCATTCCGTTGCTTTGGTTTTGTGATTCGGATAAAGCAACAGTCAATCAGAGTAAAGATGATATTAGACAAATGGGTGCCCATAT
>CALABZ010000005.1 GCA_937888615.1 uncultured Lentisphaeria bacterium
GTGTGGCGGACTGTTCGCGATCAGCATTGGTCACGCGAAATCGCCTTCCCGGTGGAGGCGGTTCCTGGACGAGCAAGCAGGAAACGGCATACCGGTAGATTATTCGCCAACCCTTTCCGGCATAATACAATAGCCCGTTTCGGATCATAAATGCCGGACTCTTTATCGGCCAAAATGATCGCCAGGATAAAATAAGCCCGGGAATCCCCCTCCTGAATCGCTATTTCATACAATTTTTCGGCAGTCCTGTAGTCGCCAATCGTCTCGAATTTCTCCGCCGAATCAAAAGCAATCCCGGGCAGAGAATCCGCCGCTTTCAGTATCCACTTTGCCGCTTTGTCGTACTGTTTCCCGGAAAAATAAAAACAACCAAGCCAATAGGCATCCCACAGTTCCGGCTCGTTCTCCATACATTTCCGAAGTTTCCGGGCGGAATCGTATCTGAGCGCTTCAGTTGATTTGATCATTCGGGCAAAACGTTCAGGATCACCCGGAAATACCTGTTCCAACAGTTCCCGGTAAGCTGGAAATAAACTGCTTCCGCCATCTCCCACTGCCGCGTAATATAAATATTTCAGCCCGAGTTTTTTATCGCCGCCGATACCCAGATATACACCATAAAAAAAAGATTTCCGTGGTGGGACCTTGAGTTCATACAGCGGGGGAATCAGGCAGAGTTTTCCATCCGTTTTGTTCCCCGGCTGGTTCAGATGAATGATTATCTGCTCAAGTACCCTGAAATAAGAATCATCAAGAGCGTCGCCAACCTTTTCCAGATACGGGATGGAGAGCGCTTTCCAACAGGCTTCCTTTTGGAGTGCATATTCATAATAACGAATCACAATCCGTTTTTGCGCATTGTCGACTTTCTGACGATCCCAGAATGATTCATCCTGATCCACGATACTTCGCAATACCGGCAATTCTTCGCCACTGAGATCCGATGCGAATCGGCTATTCAACTCCGAAAGCGCGGTTTCGGCTCCATAACCCGTAAACGACAACACCACGGCTGCGATGATTACAATCAATTTCATTCCCAACCTCTCCCCTCTAAACAATTTCAGGAAATGGAACGCAGGAAAGCAATCACTTCCTCGTCGGACATGGGACGCGGGTTCTGTTTCATACTGCCGCTACGACAGTTTTTCAGGATGAAATCATAATGCGATTCATTCAACCCGTATTCGTGAAATCCATCCGGAACCCCGAGATTGCGGCACAAATCCTCCACCGAACCTGCGAAATCCGCCACGCCGCAGGTTTTCGCCAACTCCTCATACTGTTTTTCGCAAAGCGGCTGATTCCAACGCAAAACCTTCGGCAGCAGGATCGCACAGCACAAGCCGTGCGGCAAATGCAACAGCGAACCGATCGGATGCCCGATTCCGTGCACAGCCCCCAGTCCGCTGGTGGTGAACGCAATCGCGCCCAGCATACTCCCCTCCGCCGTACCCGAACGCGCTTCGGCATCGCCCCGGTCCGCACAGAAACGGGGAAGATTGCGGTACAGCAATCCCGCCGCGTGGCGGGCATAACGCTGCGTCAATTCGGTGGCACCTCTGGAAATATACGACTCCACCGCCTGAGTGAATGCGTCAAGCCCGCTGTAAACGGCGACTTTTTCACTGCATTCGGCCAATAAATCGGGATCGATAATCGCCACATCGGCCATCATGGTATCGTGACGGAGTGATTTCTTAATCTGGGTTTCGGGATCGGTCAACACCGCGTTCGGCGTGATTTCCGCACCGGTCCCGGCCGTAGTCGGCAATGCGGCGAAAAACAATCCCTTGCCGGTAATGGCGGCGGAGCCATCGAAATATTCCTTTACCCCGCCGGACAACGGAATCAGCGCGGCGGCGGTCTTCGCGCTGTCGATCACACTGCCGCCGCCGATGGCGACCACCGCGTGAACGCCCGCTTCGCGCCCGGTGTCGATCAGATGCTGGACATCCGGCAGGGGCGGTTCGGGATGGATACCGGAACACACCGTCAGTTCGCGCCCGGCAAGAATCGTCTTCACACGCTCCAGCAATCCGCCGGAAACCACATGATTACCGGCCACCAGCAGGATTTTACGCAGGAACGGCGGTATTTCACGGTTCAATTCATCGAGAGTACCGGCGCCGAACACCGTTCGGGCCGGGGATTTCAACGTGTGTTCCATAAACTCCTCCTCTTGTCAGGGGAACATGATATCCAGTTCGGGATCATCCGCGGAAAGTATGTTCAAAAGATTTTTTGCGGCCTGTATTTCAGCGCTTTTGCGGCTGAGCGCTTCTCCCTCGGCGGAGAGATCCCTCACCGAAGCCACCACCTGATAACGCGGGTTGTGGTCAGGCCCTTCCACCGAAACCACGGTATATACGGGAGCCATACCCCATTTGTGTTGGGTGTATTCCTGAAGAAGCCCTTTTGGATTGCCATACTGAAGCACTTTCTGCGGTTCCGGGAAAAGTTCCCGATAATATTTCAACAGCCAAGCCTGTACCGTCTGGTAATCACTATCCAGATAAACCGCCCCGATCAGCGCTTCCATCAGGTCGCTCAAAGTCGACTCCCGGTCATCCCCCCCGGATTCGATCTCGCCATGCCCCAACAGAATAAAACGTCCAAGTTCAAGGTGCCGTGCGATCCGGGCCAGAGCCGGCATGCAGGCCAGCGCCGAACGAATCTTGGTCAGCGGTCCCTCGCTGGCGTCAGGATAATTATGAAAAAGCCAGTCGGTCAGGATCACGCCAAGTACCGAATCCCCCAGAAATTCGAGGCGCTGATTGTCGTATTTCAAATCGTTTTCGACTGCATAGGAACGGTGCGTGAGGGCCTCGCGCAACAGCGCACGATTTTTAAATTCGTATCCAATCCGGTATTTCAGCTTCTCAATGTCTTCAGCCATAACGCGTCTATGTCGTCTTCCTGTGAATGTTCCAATTTTCCGTAGCGTATTTATCCGTTGCCAACGCCGTGGCGGCATCCATAAACGCCGCGTCCGCGATATATTTCTGAAATTCGATGCCGAAACTCCGGCCCACAGCTTCGGCCAGGGCTTCGGTAAGTTTTTCGCGGTCATTGCCGGAAGCATCGAGATCAATGCTCCCCTGATGCAGAATGCCGTCGCGGGTGCGGCGCTGGGCGGCTCCGGCGAATTTCCGACCGTCGCCCATCACGTCATAACGGGTCGGGGTGGTAAAGCACTGCATGAAAGCACGGTTCACATGTTTGGGAATCTCGACCTGCGCCAGATCGGTGTTGATGCCGAAACTCCGCAAAGCCATCTGGACGGCATCATGAAATACCCGGTAACTCTCGGTCCGGTCCAACCGGCAGATCGGGTGGCCAGCCGGAATAACGGCGGTATAAGTCAAATCATGGTCATGAAACACCACGCCTCCCCCGGTGGGACGGCGGACGATCGTATAATTTTCCGCCGGGGCCGCTTCGCGGACCTGGACGAAACCGATGGACACGGACGGGCGGTCCCATCCGTAAATCCGCAGCACCGGAACCGCGCAATCGCCGCTCCGGTTCAACAGCAATTCATCAATCGCCATATTCAAATAAGGATCGCGAGAACCGTCGATCCACAATTTCCATATTTCAGCCATTGCGATACTTCCTTCCGCGCTCAATATGGGCGTCTATCATTTTCCACAGAAATTTTTCATCCAGTTCAAAACCGCTGAGTTTCTCGTATTTCGAAACGATACAGCCTACAAGCTGTTTTTTCTCCACTTGCATTTTGCGAATTTGCACGGTCTGCAGGAGAGACGCGATGAATCTCGAAAGGTCTTTGGCGCGTTGACGGGCAGTCAGGCGGTACGAATAATGTGTGGTACTGTCGAGGTCGAGAAGGCCGACTTCAAGCCCGTCGTCAGTGGTTCGGCAGTAAATGTTGGCGATTTTCAAATCGCCGTGAAGCAGGTCGTTGTCATGCAGATGAATCAGCGTACCGACCACCTGGTCGCAGTATTGATTGAAAAGCGGACGGTCCTCCATCAACAAGGGGATCAACACCTCCGGCGGGACAATATCGTCCATGTATTCGGTCATCAGGTACGAAGTATCAAGAAATACGCCCCACTTGCGCTTGACCACGGCGGCAATGATTTTCGGCGTATGGATACCGGCGTCCCGAAGCCGGTCGGAGATCATTTTGACCCGCCACGGGCGCGGGCGGCGGAAAATATGGCGCAGCGAATAAAGGAATCCTTTATTATTATAGCGTTTCAGGAAGAAAGTCCCGGAATCCGGAATTTCCACCTTGGCGGCTTTGACGCTGCGCCCGCTTTTCAGGATTACGGCATCGTCCATGAACAGGCGGTCGATGGAATCCAGAAGCGCACGCACTTCCGGATGGTCCACACTGACCACAGCCCGGGTATTTCCGCAACGAAACCATAAATAGTCATCGTCGGAAAGATGGGGCATGACACGCCTTGTTTGAACCGATGTCATAACCAGCTATTCGTCTGTCAGAGATTTTCGACCACGAGGTCGCCGACCTCGGAGGTGGAATAACCCATTTTGCCGGCAGCCATTGATTTAAGTTTGTTGCCGGTTACAAAGGCCACGCTCTTTTCGATGTCCGCGGCCGCTTCGTCTTCGCCGATATAGTCGAGCATCATAGCGCCGGCCAGCACTGCCGCCAGCGGATTGATGACGCCCATGCCGGTATATTTGGGGGCGGAACCGCCGATCGGTTCGAACATGCTGACGCCGTTCGGGTTGATATTGCCGCCGGCCGCCACGCCCATGCCGCCCTGCGTCATGGCGCCGAGGTCGGTAATGATGTCGCCGAACATGTTTTCGGTCACGATCACGTCGAACCATTCAGGGTTCTTCACCATCCACATGGTGGTGGCATCCACGTGGGCGTAATCCATTTTGACATCGGGATATTCCTTGCCGACTTCATGGAAAACGCGTTCCCAGAGGTCGAACACATAGGTCAGGACATTGGTTTTGCCGCACAGCGTGAGCTGGGCGGTCTTGCCTTCGGCGATATCTTTTTCCTTCAGGCCGCGCCACGGATTTTCTTTGGTGTGGCGTTTGCGGGCCAGGTCGAAACTGTAACGAATGCAGCGTTCCACCTGATTACGGGTATAAACCATGGATTGAACGGCGGTTTCGTCCGCGGTTCCTTTCATGGTGAAACCGCCGATGCCGGTATAAAGGCCGCCGACGTTTTCGCGCACGACGACATAATCAATATCTTCCGGTTTCTTGTTGGCCAGCGGCGTTTCAACGCCGGGGAACAACTTGACGGGACGCAGATTGATGTACTGGTCCAAGTCGAAACGAAGTTTAAGCAGGATGCCTTTTTCAAGGATGCCGGGTTTGACTTTCGGATGGCCGATGGCGCCGAGGAGAACCGCGTCGAATTTCTTCAACTGTTCGGCGGCGTCTTCGGGCAGGACTTCACCGGTGCTCAGGTAGTGTTCGCCACCCCAATTAAATTCGGTGGTGCTGAATTCAAAACCGTATTTCTTCCCGGCTGCTTCCAGGACTTTTAGGGCTTCCGCAACGACTTCCGGTCCGGTGCCGTCGCCGGAAATTACGGCAAAATTGTAATGCTTCATTGTTACTTCTCGCTCAGATTAAATAATTTATGATACTGAATATCGAGTAATATACCATCATTTGGGCTTTTTTCAAACTCATACTCCGAAAAATCGCAGCAAGACCCCACTTCGTTCAGGGCTCACCACCGCCGCGCCCGCCGCAAGGCATCCCCCAATTCCGAGCGCGATTCCGGTTCCGGCGCGGCTTTCGGTTCCGGCGCGGATTCCTGAACAGAGGGCGGTTCGGACGAAGACGCGGGTACCGTCACCCGGTAAACCTTGCGGCGTTTCGCCGGGCGGGAAACTTTCGCCGCCATGCCGCGTTTCTTCGAATTGCGTCCGCGCCACCTGCCGACCAGGCCGAGGCGGCGCTCCGCCACCTCCAGCAGCAACAGCAGCAGCGCCAGCACCAGAAGCGGCGGCATCAGGTCAATCAGCCGCCGGTAAACCGGAAGTTCTTTCCAAATTTCCTCCGGCACAAACCGTTCATGACCGCCGGTCATTTTGAAAATGGCGGCGGCGGACGGAGCGTCTTCGACCGACGACTCGGACGGCAGGAATTCGGGGGAACAGGCCAGCGCCGTCGGCGCCAGCGCCAGCGGACGCCCCCCTTCCCACGATACCGTGCCGAGATAGACGGCGTCGCCTTCCAGCGGGATCGCCGCCTCCATACGGTCCGGAGCGGTCCATTCGAACGGAATTCGGCGATTCTCCACCGGTTTGCCGGGCTTGGCAATTACGGCATTGAGCATGGGACGCTGTTTCCACGGATCGCTTTCGCGGGCGGGATCGAGGGCCAGCTCGACCTGAAGCATCCCTTTGCGCTGGCGCTGGATCAACAGAAAATCGCGGTTCTCCTCGGGCACCAACACCCAGTTGGCAATGGCGGAAAGGAGAGTTCCGGCATCGGGATTATCGGCGAACTTGCCGGTGTATTCACCATCGGCCTCGGCGGTAAACGCGGCGGTCCGGCCGAGTTCGGCCTGTCCGATGGCGCCGATCGGGGCATGGTTGTCATCGCGGCTGACGAGGATGGTTTCGCAGCCGTCCTTCGCATAACAGAGGTTGTAGCCGCCGATTTCGATGGACTTGCCGAGGCGCGAAACGTTCAGGGAACGAACCGCGGCGGTATAGTCGGCGACGGTCGGCTCTTCAATGAAAGTCTGACGGGCCACGGTAAAAGTATCCTGCACGAAAATCCGCGGCAGTTCATCGGCGCGGTCGGAGAAATAGCAAAGGCCGTTGCCGCGCCGCGCGATATCTTTCAAAAACTCCGCATCGGAGTCGGTTTCGTGCCCGAGTCCCACGACACTGACAGTAATGCCGAGCCGAGCCGCCCGTTCCAGGAGCTGAACATAACTGCCGGGTTCCTCGGCGTCGCTGGCATCGGCGAAAAGAAGCAGGTGGCGGATTTTTGCTTTCGATTTTTCCAGTTCATTGATCCCCGTCAGCATGGCGGTATAAGTAAAAATCCCGCCGCCCGTCGACTCGATCGAGCGAATAAGGCCTTCCGCACCGCTCATGCCGGACACTTCCGACAATGGAATCACGACGTGGGGCTGACTGTCCACCGCGGTAACGCCGAATTCGTCCAACGGCGTCATCAGCCGGTAGACTTCCAGCGTGGCAAGGTTGGCCATGTCCATTTTGGTCATATTGCCGATCGACATCGCCATACTGCCGGAACGGTCCAGCGCCACCACCAGCGCCAGCGAACTCTTGCGCATTTCCTGACGCTGTTCCATCGACACCGGCAGAATTTCTTCGATCGGCGAACGGTAATAGCCTCCGACCGCGAATGAACTGCGTCCCCCGGTCATCATCAGTCCGAGCGCACCTGACTTCACCAGTCCGGCGGTCAGGCTCATGCCGTCCAGTCCGAGCGTTCCCGCCGGGATATTTTCCAGAATCACGCCGGAATAACCGGACAGTTTGGCGGGTGTCAGTTCACGGTGGGACGGCGGACGCGCCACCACCTCGAACCCGGCCCCGCGAAGGATTCGTCCGAGATTGCCGGAGGGCGACTGCGTCAGCAACAGCAACGGCTTGCGCCCGGTGATCTGGATCAAATGCCGAGCGCGGTTGTTCTCCGGCACTTCGTCCAGTTCGGGGTTCGCGCCGGTGATTTCGATGTTGTAATCGGCAACGCCGGGAGCATCGCCGCGATCACGCCAGGTGACGAAATTAACGCCGGGGTGGAGTTCGAGTTCCACAGCACGCCATTTGCTTTCACCGCGCCGGATACGGCAGGTGGCTTTCTGGGCGGATGGCGAAATAATCCGGCAATTGATGGTATAGGTTTCGCCGGGGGCGGCGGTCAATGGCGCTTCAACGGCGGCAATTCCAAGGTCGTACACGGTCAGCCGCCGCAATAAATGATAATCCACCGCGACACGTCGCGCCGCCGCACCCGCCAGGGTGCGGGCTGGATCGTTCCCGGTCCAGGAACCGTCCGAAATAACCACAATGCGGCCGGGGGAATTCTCCGGAATCTGGCGCAGGGCGACTTTCAGGGCCGCCGACAAATCGGAAGCGTCGGGATTCTGGATCACGGTGTTCAATGCGCTGAAACCCGGCGCTTCCGGCAGTTTATCGATCGCGTAATCACCGGCGAAACTGATAACGCCGAGGCGGGAGTCCGGCGGGCGCGCGGCTTCAAGACGGTGGATATAAGCCTCGGCATCCTTGTTCGCACTACCTGGCATGGAACGACTGCGGTCCACCAGCACCATCACCGTTCCCGCCCGGTCCGGCAGACGCACCCGGGGCCCAGACAGCGCCAGCACGATCACCGCCAGCAAACAACCGCGTAGAATATTCAATGCCGTACTGCGGAGCGGACGGTAAAAACACCAGACCGCCAGCGGCAGCAGCAACAGAAATGCGACAGGATATTGGAAAATCATGCATTCCTCCGTTTCTGTCCAAATTTGTATTGATGATACATCAGCAGCGCCAGCGCACACAGCAGGAAAGCGAAAGCAAGCCGATGGCGCGGAAATTCCGAGGCATCCGGCAAAGCACTGGATTGAATCCGATACGGCGCGGCGGTCCGCAGGTCCGATTCGACGGGTTCAAGCGCCGCCACCGCGACCTTCCAGCGTCCGTCAATATCATATACGCCCGGCATTCCGGCAATGAAATAAGCTTCCCGGTTCACCGGCTCGATCCGCTGTTCACCGCCGTCCGGCAGCCGAAGCGTCAGGAAGAGCGGGCCGGGATCGGGCAAACGGACCCGGACAATATCTCCGGAACGGTAGTTGACGTGTTCCGGTCCGGGGCGTTCCCGCCGCAATACGTCGGCGAGGTTCCAGAAAAAGACCGGCCAAAACGGACGCTGGACCAGGTTCGAACGCGCCGGATTCAGGTTCAAATGAACGTCCGTGAAGCCTTCGGCACGGTGGAATTCGCTCAGTAACGGCGTGCTGCCGCGACGAATCAGGATTTTGCCCGGCAGAGCCGCACTCGGCAACGCACACCAGACCAGTCCCTCCACCGGCAGCCCGCGAACCAGTTCGGGGCCGGACTGGACCGAAATCAATTCAGCACTATTGACGGCGCCGGCACTGTCCGCCCCATACCAGAGCATCCGGTGATATTTACCGGGAGCCTTGCCGGGAATGTCGAACAACAGTTCGGGTTCACCAGTGGCGGTGAAAGCGGCGTTGCCGCGCAAGGCTTCTTCAAGGCTCCGGCGCGCGTCTTCCGGCAGGGCGGGCGCGATACGATACGACAACGGCAACCGCGTGTCCGGTTCCAGAACCGCCCGATTGTCGAACGGCAACGGGTCCTGCTCACATTCAAGGACCACTTCAACCGGAAGTTTTTCCACGGCGACAGGAAGCCGCAGGACGATTTTGCGGCGTTCGCCGGGGGCCAGTGTGAACCATTCTCCCTGCCCGCCCGGTTTCAGGACGGCGCGAACCCGTTGGGAAATCGCGGCATAGTTGACGGCTTCCAGCAGGATGCGGTCCGCCTGACGGCGGACATTCACCAACGCGGTATTCGGTTTCGCCGCACCCGCCGAATACCACGAAATATCATCGGTCAACGGGAAATCCGGCGCATGGTCGGTAATAACCAGAATTTCGGCGTGAGGAGCAAGACTCCTGACCAATGCGATGGCGTCCGCCAGGTCGGCACGAACCTCGTCGCTCTGCCCGAAAACCGTCATCGGCACCTCCTCCGTACCATCGGCGACCAGCCGCGAAACCGCGCCCGCCGACACCCGGATCACCCGGCGCACCGGAGTGCTTTTCAGATATTCATCCAGATACTTTTCGCCCTGGGCCCGGGGAGACTCGCCGCCCGGCATGGCGGCCTGCATGGAATAAGAATTATCCATGATCACCGCCAGCGGCGGGTATGCGTCGCCCACCATCAGGAAAGGGACGGCGGCGGCGGCGGTCAACAACAGAATCACCAGCGCCTCCACATAAAAGCTCCACGGCAGGCGTTCAAACGTAAAACGCGAACCGGTCTGCGGCGAAGTTTCCGGCTTGTCCCACAGGAACAGCGCCGATGTTTCGCGGGTCCGCGAACGCCGATACCACAAATACAACGCCAGCAACACACCCAACGCCGCCGCGCCCCAGAAATACCCCGGTTGTTCGAATCCCATCCGCATTATTTCAATACTCCGCAATGAAAAAATTCACTTAAATCCCAGCTCGCCAAAAAGTCCTCCACCGTCAGGCGAACCAGTCCGATCCCGAATTCGTCCGCCGAGCGCGCCCACATTTCGCGATGCCGCGCCAGCCGTTCCCGGTAACGCCGAACCATGGTTTCGTCGAGGAACAGCTCGCGTTCCTCCCCGGTTTCGGGATCGAGCAAAGCCCAGTTGCCGTTCTCGGCGGGCTCAAGTTCACCGCGCGTCAGCAGTTCCACCAGGATCACCCGCATGGAACCGTCGGCCATCCGCCGCAGAAATCCGTCCGGCGCCGTCGGCCACAGCAAATCGGTAACGACCACCCGAAGCCCGCGATTCTGGAACAATCCGGGCGAAGCGGACAGAGCCGCATCCGGGTTCGAGGACGACTCAAACGCGGTGTCGATCCATTCGCCGGGGCGCGCCGGGGCATGTTCCCGCACCAGTTTTTCCCCGGAATGCCACACCGCCAGCGAGAACCCGGAGTTGACCGCCGCAGTCGCCAGCAAAGCCGCAATACCAAAGGCCGCCGCCGCTTTCGCCCCCTCCCCGGCATTCATCGACGC
Source organism: uncultured Lentisphaeria bacterium (assembly GCA_937888615.1). Lineage (GTDB taxonomy): Bacteria > Verrucomicrobiota > Lentisphaeria > Victivallales > Victivallaceae > UBA5239. The sequence continues at coordinate 10,779 of CALABZ010000005.1, forward strand.
CGAATGATCGAGCACGATGTCGCAACGCGGATCGACCTCCTCGCTGTAAAGTTTGACCATCAACTGTTCACTGCGGGCAAACACGCCCCAGTCAAGCCGCCGCAAGTCGTCGCCGGCCTGATACTCGCGGTATTCGGCGAATTCCAGCGCGTTGCCGGTGCGCCGCCCGAGCCGCCGCCCGTCGATCCCCGCCGACACCCGGGGCGTGGTCAATTCCAGCTCGGCGCCGCGATTCAAGGCCTCATGAAGCGCTTTCTGCAACATTTCGTTCATTCGGTCGCGCTCCATTTTGGCAAGGCATTTTTGAGGTCGGCGATCAGGCATGGAATGATAAACAGAAACAGCAGTGCCGCCGCCCACCAGCCGTAATAACTCCAGTCCTCCCATATTTTCTCAAGGTCCAGCACTCCGAACAGCGCCACCAACATAATCCCAAGCAGAATCGCCGCGGTAACAGCAATGGAAAGAAATGCGTAGACTTTTTCCCGACTGTCGATATTCCAGCGGCGGATCTGCAATCCGCCTGTATTGGCCAGGATAAAACCAACCTCGCCCCCGCACAAGGCCGTGACGATAACCGTATTCCAATACTTGTAATCCGTATCCAACAGCATAAAGAACGCCAGAATTGAAGCCGCCCACGCCCAGAGCCACCCCCACGAGGAAGCGTCACTCCACAGCGCCCGCGCCCGTTTCGAATGCCTCCGCCCGCCGACGCCGTCGAAATAACCGCCCATTGAGCCGATGGCTCCGAGTGCCCCGATGCCAATCATCAAAACAACCATCATGCTTCCTCCCCGCTCGACATAAAGCATCGTCACTCCGGCCCCCATCAGCACAACCTGCCCGATCCGCAGCCGCAATTCGCGTTCCGCCGAGGGCGAAAGCTGATTGGCCCGGAACCATTCCATCAGGTACAGCGTCATCAGCAGGCTTGTCACCAGCCCGCTTACGTCCCACTTCCAGAAATAATCGTTCATCGTAAACAGCAGGCACAATATGATCCAGCAAAACAGCGAATCAAGCCGAATCCGCAATGTGGAAAACAACAATATGAAGCTCAGCGATATCAGGTAAACATACCCCCCGCGAAGAAACAAGCCCACGATTCCTTCCGGATAGGAAACCAGGCAATAAATCAGCGAAAATGTGCCGAGAAGAAGGAAAAAGCAGAAAAGAATCGCGTGGCTCTGAATCAACCCCCACATCAACGCTCCACCCGGGAACGGCGAGTAGTTAAGCCGGTGCAGCATCGGCGACTCTTTGCGGGTCATGGTTTTGTTCCTGGTGAAAACCTGTGACAGGCAGGCAATCGTACCCGCTCCGGCCGTCAACAACAATGTGGTAATCACCGCGGGAATCTCTCTTTTCGGCAGTTGCGTGTGAAGATAAAGCAAAAACAATTGCACCAATACGGACCCCAACCCGATTATCAGCAGATATCTGTTGTGCCGCAACTGCCGCAGACAATTCAGCGTCCAGCAGTTCCAGCCATCCCCGGCTTTGCCGAACGATACAGATGTAGCGGGCATACTCCCGACCGGAACAGCCGCGCCCACGCCGGCGCCCGCCGCCAGATATGACGGAAGCGACGCTATTTTCGGCATCGGCACCGGTTCCGAGGCAGAGACTGGAGCCGGTTTCGGTTTGGAGACAGGAACAACAGGAGGCGGAGATACGTTTCCCGGCAGGGCGTCGCGCCGAAAATCCATGAACTGCCGCCGAATGTGCCGGAACAACAATACAAGGCCAAGCGCCGCGATTCCGCTATACAGAATCGGTCCTATAACGGCCATGAAATCGTTCATGGCGGGAGTGGAATGACTGGAGAACAATATACGAAACAAATTACTACTCCGGCTGTTCGATATACCGTAAAAAAGTCCGAAGAAGAAGCAGACACACTGGATAACGAGCCACCACTGCCAGTTCTTCAAACGCGGAATCCGGCGGTGAAGCAGTATCGCGGCCTCCGCCACGGCAATATAGTACACTGGACTGAAAGCAGACATCATGATCGCCGCGAAAATACGCGGGTCCGCAGACCTCACCATATTTCGCATCAGGAACACCGAAACGCCCTGAATCAACAGCATGACCCATGCCAGCAGGATTCCCCCGCCCCAGCCGCTCGACAATAGAAAATATCCCCGGCGCCCCCACCAGCTACGGGGACAATGGCGGGTCACCCGCCACCCCGCGCGGTCGCGTTCGAACGCCGCCAGCGTGGCGCAACAGGAAATCGCCATTCCCCCGCACGTCAACGCTCCCCAGAAAAACGCCTCCTGCCATCTCCCCGTACGCGCGATCCAATGTACCAGGAGCCCGAAAAACGGCCCTGCCAGAAGAATCCCCACCAGATAAATCCGCACCGCCAGCATCCGGTTCGCCGCCGGATGGTTGATCAGCGCCACAGTGCTCGCGAAAAGAAATCCGATCACCAACAGTGCCAGCAATATCTGGAAAACAAACCCAAGGGCCCAGCTTCCCGCCATCCCCCCAAAGCGCATCACCAGCGTTTTGCCCACCAAATATGAGAAGAGCAGCCAGAAAACGGTGGCGCCGTAAATCCATATCGTCCATTTCCGGCCAAACGCACCGAACAGCAATCCGAGCTGCGCCACCAGCAAGATTATCGGAAAAGCAATCGCCGCCCCAAGCAGCATCTGTCCCATTTCGATGCCGCGCAGGAAATAAGCGGTCACCATGAACGGCAGGCACAGCGCGTACAAATAACAGGCCATCACCAGCGCTCCGATCATTTTGCCGAGAATGATCCGCGAAGGGTTCAAAGGAGTGATACGGGTAAAGTCCATTTCCTGGTCCGCACGTTCCGCGGCGAAACGGGTCTCGCCCATGATCCCGCAGATCAAAAGACCGCAAAGCACGATACAGACAGTGGTAACGATATACATGATTATGGCCGCGTCCGAACTTACATGATTCGGCCTTATTATGGACTGCATCATCAGCAAAACCACCAACTGCCCGCCCAGCAGCAGCCAGGTGAGCCCATGCAGCATTTTATTATGAAAGTACTGGCGGATTTCCTTTACCAGCACCGGATTGAGCAGATCGCTCCAGTCACGCTTCGCATTCATTTTGTTTCTCCTTTCCGATTTGGCGGAATGCCCGGAAGTTTTGCAGTAACGGCCAGCCGACCAGCAGCAGACCGAACAAAGCCGTTCCCCAGCCGGTATAGTATATTTCTCTTATCCTATGGTCCGCATAGTTCGTCGCGCCCATAGGGACATTGATCAGGTATATTATGCTGTCGTAACACCAGTACCACCCGCCGACATTGCTGATCACCACCGGGACAATCCCCAACAGTACAAACACGATGCTCAATGATATCCAGCCGGGCACTTTTATCCAAAGCCGAAGCCGGATCGCAAGTTCCGCGAAAAACACCACATAGAGCGACAGGGCTATGAACCCATATCCGCTTTTTGTCAGACCTTCTGCATTTTTTACAAAAAAATAAGCGGGAAAAAACGGTATTATGCGCAATATCAGCATCATCAGCAGAAGCATCCCCCAGCAAAGCAGGAGGCCACCGCCCCAGCCGTCGATGAAAAGAAATACGCCGAGACGCTTCAGCCATCCGCCAGGGGCATTCCGCAAAACATGATAAGGCGGTCGGTCTTTCTCGCAGGCACTCTGCAAGGCCATAATCACCGTGCCAAACATCCCTCCATAAAAACAGAACTGCAACACCCGCCATATCCAATTATTTTCGTGCTTAAACACACAGAAACAGACGGCCGGAAACAACAACACCAAACTCGACAGATAAATCCGAGCCCAATGCATCCGGTTATATCCGGCGGAACGGGTCAGCCCCAGCGTCCACACGAAAATCAGTCCGGTAAAGAAAAGAATCAGACAAAACAGCCAAATTTCCTCAATGTCTAATATTCCACGCCCGTATGCGCTGTAATCTGAGCATATGCAATAAACAAGAATTCCCCAAAGCAACAGCATCGCCGCCGGCACATACAGGCCAATCATCCATCGAAAACCGAACACGCCGAAAAAAAGCCCCAACACGGTGGAATACAATGACAGAACAAACAGAATAAACAGATAATCCCGGAATATCTCGCCGATGGAAACCTGATTCATGAAATATGAAATCAGCACAAAGGGCAGAGTCAAAAAAATCAAATAGCCCGCCATGATCATCGCCGCCAGCGTTTTGCCCCGGATAATCTGTCCCGGAGACAACGGCGAAATCCGCGAGTAGTCCAGCTCCGAAGTACCCCGTTCGGCAGCGAACCGGAGTTGTCCGGCAATCCCGCAGATACAGAAACAGACGCCAAGTATCGTGAATGATATCATTTCCAAAAATTCCCGCCCATTAACACTGCTTCCTTTGTCAACGGTGGTAATGACAAAAACCATAAACGTCAGCAGACCCACCAGCAAAACCCAGGTCAGGCCGAGAATGAGATAATTATGGAAATATTGACGAATCTCCTTTACCAGCACCGGATTGAGCAGATCGCTCCAGTCACGCTTCGCATTCATCTTATATCTCCTTTCCGATTTGGCGGAATGCCCGAAAGTTCCGCAGCAACGGCCAGCCGACCAGCAGCAAGCCGAACAAAGCCGCCACCCAGCCGGTGTAGTATATTTCTTTTATCATGCTGTTGCCATAGTCTTTTATGGAAAAAGGGATACTGATCAGATACCGCATACCATCGTAATACCTGTCCCACATGGCGATCTCGCCAATCCCCAGCGAAATAACCGAAAACAATGTAAATGCGGCGGCCAACGACATCCAGCCGGGTATTTTCACCCAGAACCGGAACAGAATCACAAGTTCCGCGAAAAATACCGTATAGAGCGTCAGACTGACAAAACTGTATCCGTTCAATGTCACGCAATCAATCTCCCCCTTCGACAACCGACCGGAAAACAACGGAATCAGGTTTTGGACCAACGTCATCAGCAAAAGCATCCCCCAGCTAAGCAGGAGGCCGCCGCCCCAGCCGTCGGTAAAGAGAAATACGCCGAGACGTTTCAACCATCCGCGTGGAGCATTTCGCAAAACCTTATGAGGTGAGCGGTCTTTCTCGCAAGCGCTCTGCAAAGCCATAATCATCGTCCCGAGCATTCCCCCATAAGGACAAAACAGCAATCCCAAAAATATGAAGTTGTGCTGGCGATAGAAAAAACATATCATAACGGCCGGAAACAGAACAAACAAACTCAACAGATAAATCCGGGCCCAACGCATTCGGCTATACCCGGCGGAACCGATCATTCCCAACGTCCACACAAAAATCAGTCCGGTAAAGAAAAGAATCAGACAAAACAACCAGACTTCCCTTGATTCTAAAAAGTCATCGCCTATTTCCATGCAGCCAAAAACAATTGCGAACAGCAGCAGGGCAACCAGCGGCACATAAAACCAAATCATCCACCGATACCCGAATGAACCGCAAAAAAGGGCCACCGCCGTAAAGTACAATGAAAAAATAAACAGAGAAGCCAGGTAGCTCTGGAATATCTCGCCGATGGAAACCTGATTCATGAAATATGAAATCAGCACAAAGGGCAGACTCAAAAAAATCAGATATCCCGCCATGATCATCGCCGCCAGCGTTTTGCCCCGGATAATCTGTCCCGGAGGCAGCGGCGAAATCCGCGAATAGTCCAACTCCGGAGTACCGCGTTCGGTGGCAAACCGGATTTGACTGGCAATCCCGCAAATACAGAAACAGGCAGAATACATAATAACCGATATACATGCCAGGAACTCCCGCCCATTAACTTTGCTTCCTTTGTCGACGGCGGAAATGACAAAAACCATAAACGCCAGCAGCCCCACCAGCAGAATCCAGGTCAGTCCGAGAATGAGATAATTATGAAAATATTGGCGAATTTCCTTTATCAGCACTGGATTAAGGAAATCGCTGATATCGCGTTCGGCCATTACTGGACGCCTCCGGTGGTGATCTTCATGAACAGTTCCTCAAGTCCCAGCTCCTGCCGGCGGAATCCGGTGATCGGAAAACCGTCGCTGAGCAACAGCGCCATCAACTTGCTGATTTCCTGATCGTCACCGTCCACAAACGCCTCGATATGCCCGTTTCCGCCGATCCGGGCCTCCCGGATCATGGGATGTTCCAGCAACCGAACCCGAAGCGCGTCCGGCTGTTCGCGACACTCGATGATGACGACGAGGAATTCCGGCTCCGCCACGGCATCCGCCGGACGGTTTTCGGCGTTCTGGTTACGCAGGAGTTCGTTGAGTTTGCCGGCGGAAAGCAGGCGGCCCTTTTCGATAATCACCGCACCGTTGCAGATGTCCTGCAGTTCGGAGAGGATATGACTGCTCAGGAGAATCGCCTTGCCCTGCTGTGACAAAATCTTCAACAACGCGCGCAATTCCAGCCGGGCGCGCGGGTCAAGTCCGGCGGCAGGCTCGTCCATCACCAGCACCGGGGGGTTGTGAATCAGCGAACGCGCCAGACTGACACGCTGTTTCATTCCCTTGGAAAGCGACGCCAGATATTTGTAACGGATACCGCCGAGGCTGGTGAATTCTTCGATCTCCGCCAGTGTGCGGGTGCGTTTCTCGCCTTTCAGGCCGAATGTACGAGCGAAGAAATCGAGGTACTCCCATACCTGAATATCGCGGTATTCCGGCAGGGAATCGGGCATATAGCCGATCAGGCGGCGCACCTGGTCGGGATCGTTCACCGCCGATACGCCGTCGTAGAACACATCGCCGGAATCCGGCTGGTCGAGCGTGGCCATGATTCGAATCGTCGTGGTCTTGCCCGCGCCGTTCGGTCCGATAAAGCCGAAGATATCGCCGGAATTGAAACTGAACGAAATATTGTCAACGGCGCGGGTCGAACCGAACGTCCGCACCAGATTCTGAATCTTAATTTCCATGTTTTTCCTCTCCGATTGTATCGTATTTGCCGATGATGTATTGTTCCATTTGGAATTTCTCCGGGATCAGGCCGGGTGCGAAGAACAGCGGGGCCTCCGCCACCGCCACGTAATACCCGGGCGGAAGCTGTTCCGCTGTAAACGTGATATTCGGTTTACCCGGCAGATTTCCGAATACCTGAAGGAGTAACTCGGTACGAAATTGTTTTACCCCGGACCTGGCCGTACTGACAGGAATTGCGACTGAAGCCCCGGCTGCGACCGGTTGTTCCGCACGGTAAATACGCCCGTCCGCGCCCACCACGGCCAACGCGGTGAGCGTACCGCCAAGCCCGTTGACCAGGCGCATTTGTTTATTTTCGATTCCCTGTACCTGAAGCCGTTCATGTTGGGTCGTCACCTGATTGGTCTGGTATCCAAGAGGGATTCGCGGCTGGATCAGTCCGGAATCATAATGCTGTGAAGAATCAAGATCCAACGTGAAACCGCCGCTGTTCCGAAATGCCAGGCACATCTCCATCGGAAAATCGAAACCGCCGCGCGGCG
>CALABZ010000006.1 GCA_937888615.1 uncultured Lentisphaeria bacterium
TTCACCAGCACCGAGGGAACATTCGCCGTCCGGGTCGATGCCGAACGCATCCTCATCGCGCCGCGTTACGTCGACCGCGGCACCATCCGGCCCGAGGATCTGATTCTGGTAAAAGGACACCGTTATGAATCCGGGAAACCCCTGAGCCGCGCCGCGTGGCTGTTCCGTGCTATTTTCGACGCCCAGCCCGAAATCAATTCGCTGATTATCGCCCACCCCCCTCACCTGATGGGTTATGCGGTGGCGCACGAGGAATTCGATCCGCGAGTCATTCCCGAAAGCTATATCCTGCTCCGCGAAATGCCGTCGTTCCCGTTCGGCACCCAGTTCCGCGAATGCGAGAAGATCACGTCGACCCTGTCGCCCCGCTATCCCGTGATTCTGGTCGAAAACGACTGCATCATTTCCAGCGGCCGCACCCTGCTCGAAGCTTTCGACCGCATGGAAGTCGCCGAATACAGCGCCAAGGCCACCCTCAGCGCCCGCAATCTCGGCGGCATGAAACCGATTAGCGACGCCCAGATCGCCGACCTGATCAAAGCATTCAAATTGCTCCCCTGATCGTAGGCGGGTTTAAAAGAAAAGAAGAAGTCCAGCGGCAATCAGGCGACCGGCGTTGAAAGACGCCGGAGTTCGACCATGTCAGAAAAATCGTGTTTTTCACCATTGATTTCCTGATAATTTTCGTGCCCTTTGCCGGCAATCAGGACGACGTCGTCCGGGCGGGCCAGTTCCAATGCCCGGATGATGGCTCGCCTGCGGTCGGGTTCGACGATGGCCGAGGGACAGCCCTTCAAAATGTCGTCGATGATCGCTTCCGGGTTTTCATTGCGGGGGTTATCGCTGGTGACGATCACCAGGTCGGATTTCCGGGCGACCGCCTGCCCCATCAGCGGACGCTTGGCGCGGTCGCGGTTGCCCCCGCACCCGAAAACGGTGATGATCCGGCGCGGAGCGATCTTTTTCAACAGCGAAAGCACTTGTTCGAGAGCATCCGGCGTGTGGGCATAGTCCACGTAACAATGAATGCCGCGAATATCAATATGCTCGAGCCGTCCGTCAACGTGAACCCCATCCACGGCGACCGCCGCTCCGGCCATGTCTAACCCGTTCAGCGCCGCCGCAACCAGTACCCCGGTCAGGTTGTAGATGTTGTGTTCGCCGGGAAGCCCGGTATGGAAAGACTGCCCGTTCAGGCGGAAAACACTGCCGTCGGCGCGCAGTTCGATGTCGCTGATCCTGAAATCGGCATTCTCCGATTGACCGAACATCACGGCGCCGCCGACTTCCTCCGCCAACCGTTTACCGTAGGGGTCGTCGCAGTTGATGATTTTGTGGGTGGGCTGGTAATCGGTGAACAGTAATTTCTTGGCCTGATAATAATTTTCCATGGTCAGATGATAATCCAGGTGGTCTTGCGTCAGGTTGGTGAACAGCGCGGTCTGAAACCGGACGCCGCCGAAACGATGCTGGCTCAAGCCGTGGCTCGAAGCCTCCATCACCGCGTCGGAACAACCGCCGTCAACCATTTCCCGGAAAAGCGACTGGAGTTCACCTGCCGCCGGGGTCGTCCGCGCCGCCTCCCGTTCGCGGGTGCCGAACGCATATTTAATGGTCGAAATCAACCCGCAGGGATGCCCGGCAGACTCGAATATGCGCCGCAGCAGAAAAGCCGAAGTCGTCTTGCCGTTGGTGCCGGTGACGCAATGAAGCCGCAGGCGGCGGGCCGGGAAGCCGTAAAAATATTCACAGAGCAAAGCATAGGCAAAATAGGCGTCGCTGACCCGGATCGCGCAGACTCCGGACAGTGTCAGGGACCGGGTATGCACAATCAACACCGCGCCGCGCCCGATGGCCTGTTCGATGTAATCGTGCCCGTCGCAATTCGCGCCGGGGATCGCCACAAAAGCGAATCCGGGAGCGACGGCGCGGGAATCGTTGGTCACGCCGACAAGCGCGGGAACCGGCGTCCGGCGGGGATCGGCGAGCAGGCCGTGTTCGTCGAACAGCCGGTACAAATCGATTTCAGCAGGATACGGAGGCCGCATCGGGATCACCTTTCAGGTAGGCGTCAAAATAACGGATCGTTTTTTCCAGCCCTTCGTGAAGTTGGACGGAGGGTTCCCAGCCGAGCAGTTTCCGGGCATATGAAATGTCGGGACGACGCTTGACCGGATCGTCGGCGGGCAGTTTCTGAAAGACCAGGCGGGATTTCGACCCCGTAATGTCAAGGATCAACTGCGCCAGTTCCAACATGGTGAATTCGCCGGGGTTGCCGAGGTTGACCGGGCCGGTGACGTCCGGCGAAGTCCCCATCATCCGGACCAGGGCTTCAATCAGGTCGTTCACATAACAAAAACTGCGGGTCTGGTTGCCGTCGCCGTAAATGGTAATGTCCTCGCCCTTCAGGGCCTGAACGATGAAATTGCTGACCACCCGCCCATCGTCGGGACGCATCCGGGGTCCGTAGGTATTGAAAATCCGCACGACCTTGATCTCGGTGCCGAGCTGGCGGCGGTAGTCGAAAAACAGTGTTTCGGCACAGCGTTTGCCCTCGTCGTAACAACTGCGGACGCCGATGGGGTTGACATTGCCCCAATACGCCTCGGTCTGGGGGTGCTCCAGTGGATCGCCGTACACTTCGGAGGTGGAAGCCTGAAGGATCGGAATTTTGAGACGTTTGGCGATGCCAAGCATGTTGACCGCGCCGATGATACAGGTCTTGGTGGTCTGCACCGGATCGCGTTGGTAGTGAATCGGCGAAGCGGGACAGGCAAGGTTGTAAATGGCGTCGACTTCGGCGTAGAGCGGCCAGGTGATGTCATGGCGGATCAATTCGAAGTTCGGATGCCCCATCATATGGCGGATATTGTCTTTGGAACCGGTGAAAAAGTTGTCCACGCAGATAACGTCATGACCGTCTTTCAACAATCTGTCACAGAGATGCGAACCGATGAAACCGCTGCCGCCGGTTACCAAAATTGTTTTTCCGGGCATAATGAACTCCAGTTATACTCAATTAGGGTGAAGCTTCAGTCGTTGAGACTCATGATCATTTCCACCTGACTGCCGCTGAAAATGACCCGAAACGTTTTGTTCTTGGCAAGGAAATAGATCCAGGTGCTGTTCAACTGGTCCGGGGTGCGGAAAGCAGGCGGGGGACCGCAGGCCATCTTAACCTCGGCGCGGGTCATGCCGCGAATCACGCTGCCGCGTTCGATGGCGTCAAGGTAATCGGGTTCGATGCCCTTGGTCATTTCGGCTTTGCTTTTCAGGGTAAAGATTTCGCGGATATAATTCTGGATCGGAAGCATCATCATATCCTTGTCATAACGGATCGTGTAGCGGTTGCCTTCCAAATCCTTGAAATCGATCCGATTTTCGTTTGCATCAATCACATTGATCTCGGTGCCGAAACGGATGTAACGGCCTCCCTGCTGGTAATTGACGCTGGAGATATCGGCGGGATTCTGATACCAGATGTTGCAGGCGAGATAAATTTTGGAATCGACCGGCTGCTGGAGTGCTTCCGCCACCGACACGATCCGCGCACAACCGCCCGTCAACAGGGCCAGCCCCAAAACGAATATGGCTCTGATCATCATAATTATACTACCTTTGCATGTTGATTTGCTGATAAATTTAGCACGCAAGGGCGAATTAACAAGCATTCGGGGCACTTTTTTTGATAAATAGAAGAACAAACATTATTTTAGCGGCAATCTCGCGACTGTGCCGACACTTTTCGGTGAAGTCAGCAGCCGGATTCCGGCTGCGGTACCGGACTGAACTGATGAATATAACCGGACGGCGACAACCCGATAAGGCTTTTAAAAACCCGGCTGAAATGAAACGGATCGGAAAACCCGACCTCGGCCGCGACATCCTGGACCGAACGGCCGGAGGATATCAGCAGATTGGCGGCATAATTGATTTTACTGTTGAGAATGTATTCCTTGGGGTTCATGCCGGTATGGGCATGGAAAATCCGGCGGAAATGCGACTTGCTCAGGCCGCTGGAATCAGCCAATTCATCGACGGTCCACCAATGGGAGGGGGCGGCGTTGATTTTGGCGATCAGTTGATCAAGCCGGCTGTTCCTGCCGCCGGCGTTTTCGTGACGGCGGCTCAGGAAAGCTTCCACGATCAACTGCTGAAGCATGATATTGGCGCGGTACTGGGAAGCCAGCGAAGGGTCGCGCACCAGTTCAATGATCGGCAGCAGCCGGCGGTCCCGGCCAAGCTGAAAGACGGCATTCGGGATCATACCGGCCTGCGCCATCTGGTCGGCCACCGGGCCGAAAAAGGAGACGGAATCCTCGATATAGTTATCGTCGAGCCCACGGTAGCCGTGACGAAATCCGGGGCCGACGAGAACCGCATCACCAGGAGACACTTCAACGGTGGGGGCGTTTTCCGAGGCGAACCAGCCCTTCCCCCCATGCATGTGCGAGAACGAATAAAATTCGTAATACCGGCGGACGCCCGGCGGTCCCGGCGGGGCGGTATAATCCATGTGCCAGGAAAAAATCCACAGTCCGTACTGCCGCAGGAATTCCGGGCATTTCTGTTTGGGCTTCGGGGTTACCCAGAATGTTTCCTCAATGCGTTTTTTATCCATGCCGCTGCTCTTTTTTATCATGGCAAAAAAGTCATGGAAGTGTATAATATCAGTATGTTCAGCAAAATCAACACCGTAAAACATGAAAATTGAGGAAATTCAACATGAACGCAAGAAAGAGAGAAAATCCATCCGGACGGAAATTCCCGAAACGGAATTTCACACTTATCGAGCTCCTGGTTGTGGTCGCGATCATTGCGATTCTGGCCGCTATGCTGCTCCCGGCCCTGTCCAAAGCCAAAGCACGGGCGCTGGTCGCGTCATGCTCGGGTAATCTGAAACAGAATGGCGCCGCGTTATTGTTTTACGCGAACGACTTCAGCGGAGACGGTCCTTCCGGCACGGACAATTCCTTTGGAACGCTGTACGATTATTCCGTCATCGGAAGCTATATAGCCCCTAACGACACCTCCTCCAGCGCGAAAAACCTGATCTGTCCCGCCAGCAAGCCGCCATTGTCGGACCATCCCTCGTACCGGGCCGGCAAGTTGAGCGCATCAAGAATCTACACCAGTTATGTACTGACCTTCGGTTACGGCACCCGCACCAAAGCCCCGGCCTGGTTCGGCTGGTATGGGACAACGTCGGTCAAAGGAGGACCGCAGCGGGTTCATTGCCCGAGTCTGAAAATGCTCGACACGGTTCAGGACTCCCGTTATGTGGCCGCGGCCAGCGAACAGCCCATGATCGGCGACCTGGCGTCACTGGACGGCATGGTCGTGTCCAACAGTATAACGACGCTGTTCCCAATGTCGCATGACGGTTCGAACACGGCATTCATGGACGGACATGTCAAATGGACCCCCAGGGGCGAATACAAAAACTATCTCATCAATCCTTCTTCGAGGTTGTATTTCTGATGAATCCGCACGCATTCGGGAAAAATCACATCGCCGGAATAACCCTGTGCCTGCTGTTGAGCCTCACCGGACTGCTCTCCGGCGGTGAACACCTGGCACAGCCTTCCACAAAGGCCGTAATCGCCGGGAACGGCCAAAGTGCCATGCCGATTGTCGTGGCGGAGTCAGCCGAGGCGACGACCCGGGCGGCGGCCCGCGACGCGGCCCAGATTCTCTCCCTCATGACCGGGGGCGAATTCAAAGTCGTCACCGGAGACGGCGCTTCCGGCATCGCAATCGGCACGGCAAAAGACTTCCCGGCCCTTACCCCGAATCCCGGATTCGACAGCGATTTGCCGGACGAACGGCAGGGATATGAAATCATCCCCCACGGCAAGGGCATCGCCATTGTGGGAGCCACGGCGCAGGGAGCGGAATACGGGGTATGGGATTTCCTTTACCGCCTGGGATACCGCCGCTTTTTCCCGTCGGCAAAATGGGAGATTATCCCGAAGACCGACACGCTGGTTTACGAAACCAAGGTCCGCGAAATCCCCGATTATTTCACCCGCAGAATCCGTCAGGGCTACGGCTTGTGGTCGGAACAGCATCGGGATCAGATCCAATGGGAAAAGGCGAACCGCGAAGGCGGCTATGTACTGCGAACCGGCCACGCCTATGGCGATATCGTTAAAATGAATCAGCGGGCATTCCGGGAACACCCCGAATATTTCGCACTGGTGAACGGGCAGCGAACTTCGGATAAGTTCTGCGTTTCCAATCCGGCCCTGCGGCGACTGGTCGCGAAAACCGCTCTGCGGTATTTCGAGAAAAGCCCCGTTGCGGACAGTTTCTCAGTGGAGCCGAGCGACGGCGGCGGCTGGTGCGAATGCGCCGAATGTCGTAAACTCGGCCCGCCGTCCACGCAGATTGCCGTTCTGGCCAACGAAACGGCCATCGCGGTGCGGGAACGCTTTGCGGGCAAGCGCATCGGCATTTATGCGTACAACCACCATTCGCCCCCCCCGCTGACGGATGTCGACCGGGATGTGGTCGTCAGCGTGGCGACAGCGTTTCTGAGCGGCGGCCTCACCCTGGACGAAATTCTGGGCGGCTGGAAAGTGCGCAAAGCAGTCGGCGGAATCCGGGAGTATTACAGCGTTTTCATGTGGGCATTCGACCTTCCGGGCCGTTCGCGGGCATCCAACTTTGACTATTTATCCATGACGATTCCGAAATTCCACCGGCAGGGAGCCAGATATATGATTGCCGAAACGTCCGACGACTGGGGCGCAAGCGGTCTCGGATATTACCTGGCGGCGCGCTTCCTCTGGAATATGGGCGAGATCGGACAGAGGGAAGCCCTGATCCGGGATTTTCTGGAGAAGTCCTACGGTCCCGCCGCCCCGGCTATGGAGGATTTTCACCGTCTGCTAAATGGCGCGCAGCCACGCCCGTTATCCCCCGACCTGATCGGTCGGATGTATCGTGCCCTGAAACAGGCGCTGGACCTGGCGGGAAGCGACGAGGCGGCGGCGGGCCGGATTGCAGACTCCGTGCTTTATACCCGCTATTGCGAACTGTACCTGGCGTTTGACCGGGCGGAGGTACAAGCGAAGGAAGAGGCGTTCCGCCAACTGGCCGATTTCGTCTTGTCGATCCGTGACAACCGGGTCATGCACAGCTACGGGTTTTACCGGGAGCGGAAGCGGATTTATTCAAATCCCGGAACGCTTGCCGACGAAAACCATTCGACCCGATATACGGCGGAGCAAATCGCCGGAATTCTTGAAAACGGCATCAAAAACAATCCGCTTTTCAAGTTCGAGCCGGTTTCTTTCAGCGACGAACTACTTCCCGCGCCGTCGATAAACCGGAATCCGCCGAAGGCCAAATACAAAATCATGCCCCGGCGCAATATAACAGTCTATTATACGTGGGTCGCCGCACCAGCTCCGCTGGAGCTCGAAGTGACCGGCGGTTTGATCCCCCATTACCGGGACCGCGGCAACGTGCGCTGCGAGCTGTGGAATCTCGGGGGCGCGTCGGAAGAAGGCGAACGGGAAAGCCTGATCCAGACCGACAATAGCGTCCCCCCGGACGGCATCATGCGCAAGGTGAAGTTGTCGCCGCGCCAGCCCGGACTGCACAAAATCGTCATCCGGGACGGCGGCGACAAAACCCTCGTGAACTGGCAGGCGGAAACGCCGATGACCATCCACACCAATTCGGTAGACAGGAGGGGAATCGAGGGAATGTTCTTCTTTTATGTGCCGAAAGGGACACGGACGCTCGGATTTTTCGCGTCCATGCGCCGCGGTGATATTCGATTGCCGGACGGCAAGACCGCGTACAGGTTCGTCAACGCCCCGAATTACTATTCGCTGGAGGTGCCGCAGGGCATGGACGGCAAGGTGTGGACGCTGGCAAACGTCGCCGGTCAAATTGATTTGCTGACCGTGCCCCCTTATATCGCCATCTCTCCCGCGGGACTGCTTCTGCCGAAAGAAGTCGTCGCCAGGGATCGTTTATAAACAAGAAACAAGGATCGATCGACTGATGAAGAATTTATTGATTGCGGGAACGGTGTTCTGGATGTTCGCCGTCTCCGGGGTGGAAATTATAAAAAAGCAGGCGCCTGTCGCCAAAATCTACATGGACGAAAAGGCGGTGATCAAAAAGGATTTTCACCTGCTGTCCACGGACGAACAGAAAAAACAGGTATTGTCGATGGCCGTGGACGACCTGAATTACCATCTCCGAAAAATGAGCGGAACGGAATTGGAAGTGGTCCTGACGGCAGACCCTTCGAAAGTCCGTAAACCGGGAATCGTGATCGGCGAACTGGCCAACCGCTTCGGCGTCCGGCCCGTCGGACACAGTGAACTCGACGAAACGTTCCGGGTCCGGGCGGACCGCGATTTCCTGCTGATCGGCGGGGAATCGCCGGCGGCGGCGGCATACGGCATCTATGAAGTGCTGGAGCGCCTCGGCTGCGACTGGGTCATGCCGGGCGTCAACGGCGAAGTGATCCCGCAGCGGGAGAGCGTTGTCATCGACGACATGGATGTGGAGCAGAGCCCTTCTTTCGCCGTGCGCGCCCCCTGGTACACCGGCGGGTCGCGGATCGTCGAAAAAGTGTTCATGGATGAATTCGACCAGTGGAAACTGCGTCACAAGGAACAACTGACCCGACGCTGGTCCCCGCAGGTCATGATCGGCGGGCATGTGTGGGATCTGGTCATAAATAAATATCGTGAGAAATTCGACGCCCACCCCGAAATGCTGGCCCTGATCCGCCAGCCGGACGGTTCGTTCAAGCGGCAGGGCCCGCAACTGGAAAGCACCCATCCGGACATCCCTCCTTTGTTCGCCGACTATATACGTTCCATATTCCAGAAGAACGGCTGGCCGAAAGACAAGGCGGTGTGCCTGGGCGTCGGCCCGGCCGACGGGGTGCATTTCTCCCGTTCCGCCGAAAGCATGTTGGCGGGGACTGACCGCATCAATCCGGTTTCCGGCGACCCGGACATTACGGATCTGCAGATTCTGCTCTGCAACCAGTTGATCGAAATTCTGGAAAAAGAATTTCCGAACCTGACCCTCGGCTTTTATCTTTACGCGGCCCACGCCGAATATCCGATCCGTTATATTCCGCACCCGAAAGTCACGATCGTGATTGCCGACATCGCCTATTCGCGTTTCCACTCGATCATCGATCCGAACAGCAAAACCCGGCATCACTACCGGCAGATCGTCGACCAGTGGGGTGAACTGCACCGGAAACAGGGCAATTATCTTTTCTTCCGCGGTTATAATTGGAATCTCGCCGACAATTTCCTGCCTTATACCAAAATCAAAATATGGGCCGAAGACCTGCCGTACTATCACCGCCTGGGCGTTTCGGGCGTGTACAATGAATGCATCAAGGCGTGGTCCGTGCTGGCCCCCTCCGAGTACCTTGAAGCCAAACTGACCTGGAATGTCAACCGGGACTGGAAAGAAGTCCTGAAACAGTACTGCCGCAGCGCCTTCGGCGGCGGAGCCCCGGCGCTGGAACAATATTACCTGAAACTGGCCGAGCGACAAAGCAAAGCCGGTTATGAAGCGGGCTCCTACCATTCATTCGCGCTGATGTACGACCGGAAGTTTGTGGCCGACTGCCGCGCCCTTTTCGAAAAAGCGGAAACGGCGGCGGAAACGCCCATGCGGAAACAGCGGGTCCGTTTCGCCCGGATTCCGCTGAATATGCTTTCGCTTTTCCTGGACTACCGCGCCGCCTACTGTTCTTTTGATTTTCAAACCGCCGAAAAGAAATATGAGGGAATGCTCGGCGAACTGCGGCGTTATGAGAAAATCGACGGCAATCTCGTTTGCCGCAGCGCCTCGATCTACCTGAAACGCTTCTACGGCGATTTCGTCAAACAGTCCGTGAAGTATTCTTCCGGCGAATACCGGATGGTGTTTCCGCTGCCGGAACACCTGAAGGCGACCTTCGACTCCGATAATTGCGGACAAAGCCTGGGACTGTACAAAAAAGCGTTGAATGATCGCGATTATCTTACCCTTTCCACCTATTCGACGACCTGGGACGCACAGGGTTTGATGGGATTTCGCGGCGGCTCGGTCTGGTATCGGGTCGACTTCGACCTGACGGAAACATTAGCGGGAAAACCGCTCGGGCTTTTTGTCGGCGGCTCCGATTCCGTGGTCCGCGTCTGGTGCAATGAACAGTACATCGGCATGGGACGGCGGTTCGCCAAACCGTTCACATTCGACCTGACGGACGCCGCCTCCCCCGGGAAAAACCAGTTGACCATACAGGTACAGCAATATGGAAGTTCGGAAATCGGAACCGGCGGCCTTATTTATCCGTCGTTCATTTTTACCGGGCCGCGCCTGGCGCAGCGCACAACGCATACGGAAACCGGAGAACGACTGCTGCCGGGCGGCGAAGTGGCCCCCCATTAACATTCTAAGGAGTATTTATTTGTGAAAAAAGATTGTGTTGTGGAAACGGATCTGGGACCGCTGCGGGAGTGCCGGATTGAACATATCGCGTTGTCGCCGTTGACGCGGGCTGGAATCAACCGCTTTGCCGACGAGCCCGGGTTCGCCCCGCTGGCGGTCGCCGGAATCCCGTTCAGTTGTACCGCCCTGATCCGCCACCGGCTGCCGTTCCGGGAACTGCGGTTGAATATCGGCGGCGCGCTCTCCGGGCGGGTATGTCCGGTCGCTTCCGTGGTGTTCCCCGAACAGGGCACATTGATCCCGGATATCGTCGGCGAACCGGAGCCGGTGAGCGTCGGCGGCAATACCACCGCGATGTTCCTGCTGAAACTGAACCTGCCCGCCGATACGCCGCCCGGCAAATATGCCGTCACCGTCCATGCCAAAGCCGCCTCCCACGAACCGGCCCGCCGGACATTTACGCTGCATGTATTGCCCCCCGTGGAAACGGCGGCGAATGAGCAGAAAGTGGTTTTCTGGCCGCATTGGGAAACCTTCTGCCGTTACCTGAAGCTCGAATTATGGTCGGAGGAATTCTGGACCGCCGCCGAATGCTGTCTGCGCGAAATGGCGGCGGGGGGCATGAACGTGATCATGGCCAGCATCTGCCACGACCCGTTCCGTTATCCATTGCCGCCGGAGTATCATGCGTTCAACCATTATCCGTCCATGATCCGCTGGATGAAAGATTCCGGCGGGTACTGGCGTTTCGACTACTCTGTTTACGACCGTTACGTGGAGCTGAATATGCGCCTCGGCATCGACCGCGAGATCGAATGTCATTCCCTGCTGCCCTGTAAATGTCAGGACCCCGTACTGTGCTTTTACGACGCGGACAACCGCCTGATTCAACAGCCAACCTCCTGCGACTCCCCGGAGTATCAGGAGGCATGGACGGCATTTCTGGCGGACTTTATCGTCCACAACCGTTCGCGGGGCTGGGCGGACAAACTGACTCTTTGCCCTTACGACGAGCCGCAGGACCCGGCAAGTTTCCGTCAGGTGGCCCGTCTGGCGAAGTCAGTCGCGCCCGAAATCCGCATCACGGCCGCCATCACGACGAAAAAAGCGCTCGAACTGGTCGATGTCATAGACATTGCCACGGTTCATCTGTCCAGCGGCTATGATGCCGAGAGCTTTGCGAAATTGCGCGAGGCCGGCATCGAAGTCCGCTGGTACAACTGTTGCGCGCCCGACTGGGGCAACGTTCTGTTCGCAAGTGAACTGTCCGACGCTTATCGGCTCGCCTGGATGACCGAAGCCGGGGGATTCACCGGATTTCTGCGCTGGTCGATCATCGACTGGCCGGAACAAGTTTTGTCCAATCCCGGCTTCAACTGGCCCACCGGCGACACGCATTTACTGTATCCCGGCCCCCGCGGCCCCCTGGAGTCCCTGCGCTGGCATGCGTACAAACAGGGGCGGGGGGATCTGGCGCTCCTGCTTTATCTCGGCAACGACGCACTGCTGAAATCTTTCGGAGCCTGCGCCCCGGTGGAATGGAACTGCACCCCCGGCGAAATTCAGCAATGCTTGTACCAGGCGTACCGGCGGCACCTGCGGCTGACTTCGGCGGAAGCGGCGCTGACGACCGAACAGCTGCTGACCGAAACGCTTTGAACAGCAACTCAACAAATAGATTATAATTTATTTAAGATAAACAATTTGCACATCATGAACCATTTTATCTGTTGACAAATTCATCAAGATTGAAACCCCTTCAATCAACTGATAAAATGAACAGGATGTACAACAATGTGCCATTACACGCTTGAAGAAATCCGGAATATCCGCCGGACCATCAATGAACTCGGATTCGAGGGCCGTGAAATCCTCGAAAAATATTCCGACGAACACTTGCGGGAAATCTGCAACGGAATCGGCCCGGATTGGATGCCGGAACTCGCCCGCGATGTCATCAGCGTCATGAATCCCGCACTGGAACCGGTCGCCGCATTGCACGATGTGGCATTCTACGAAGGCGGCAGCCGCGAACAATTCCTCGAAGCAAACCGGTGTTTTGCCGCGAACGGCACGCTTGCGGCAAAAGCCGAATATCGCTGGTACGACCCGCGCCGTTACCGGGTAATCTGGCAGGCACGGAAATTCGCGGTGATCTGCGACCGTTTCGGCTGGACTGCCTGGCCTCCCCAGAGGTAACAATGACCAACACCGAACGCGACAAACTGTTGATCCGGATGAGCGGACAGATCGGCGCCATCGAAAAAAGCCTCCGCAGCGTGGAGGCCTTCGGCCAAGACCTGCAGGATCATGAAAAACGAATCACAACGATCGAAAATTCACGCCAGAACGAACATTTCACGCGAAACGCCGTATTACGGTTCATCGCCTGGGTGGTCGGCGTCGGCATGGGGCTTGTCGCGCTTCTTCTGCAATTCACAAGGAGCAATGGATCATGAAAAAAATCATCATTCCCGCATTCACCGCCGTCGGCACGGCACTCATCCTGTCCGGCTGCGTAAACCGCCTCCTGGCGGAATCGTATGAGCAATACCTCGACACCGCCGGCACCGAATATCTGCAGTATGTGGCAAACGACCCGGCGCTGACCGACGACGACAAAGCGGCCCGGCGCGGCAATCACGAACAGGCCGCGGCAACAGCCAGGAAGTTCAAAGAAACCAAATGGAGCTGGTAATGATCGAACAGATTATCACACAAGATGCATTCGCAGAACAGGTGCAGGCCGAATTAACCGACCTGCTGAAATCGGCCGGAGACGAATATGCGCCCGAACTGCAGACGCTCTCCTTGCAATTCGCGGAACAGTATTACCGGTACCTGAACGGCGCGACCGACGCGGACCGCCGGAGCGCGGAAGCGAACATCCGGCATATCAAAGCCGCGCTGACCCATATCAGTGCAGATTTTGATCATGCGGATGGGGCTCGACCTCGCCGACCGCATGATCAAAATCTGCACGACCATCCTGACCATCGCCGCCACCGCGGCGGTCAAAGCCATCATCTAAACGGCAGATAGTGTTGCTTATGATGAAACCGCGTTACCGCAGTTTGCCGCCGTTGAACTCGCGATAGTTCGCCAACGAAAATTCATCGCCGTTCCGAACCCACGGATAATCGGCGGTCGTTGCAAAGCGTTCCTCCCGGAACAACCGGAACATCAAGTCGTCAAGCCCCTTGCAGATGTAACGGTAATTGCCGCCTTCAAGCGTGCATTTGTCCACGTATTCCTGCGGAACGGGAATAATCGGCGAGGATTCATGCGCACCGTTCACCGCCAGCACATGCGTACCGGCGATATCGAGATCGCAGACGAATGCTTTCGGGTCTTCCAAACGGGCCAGGAGCGCATCCATGACGGCATCGCGGTCTTCCGGTCCGGGAAGCGGGGGAACTTCCTCGCGTCCGTTCTCGTAATTGAAAACCGTGCCGTTGACTTTCCAGACGATGGAGCCTTTGTCGCCGCGGATTTCGATTTCGGGACCGTAATTGACCACCGAACAGTGGGTACAGTAGAAGTAAATGTCAAGGCCGGTCACGCTCCGGGTATGAATCATAGCGGTATCGGTGGTTTCGATCTCGGGATTGCACCGATAAAGCTGGGCTCGGATGCTCGCCAGTTCGGCGGAATGCCTGAATGTTTCGCCGCCGAAAAACAACGGCAGGTTCAAGTAATGCGCAAGGGCATTGTTGAACGGCGAATCAAGAATCCAGCCGCTGTTGCCGTTTCCAAGCTTGCCCGCCCAATTATTGCGGGTGTAATAGCGATGGTCGCGCGGCCACAGTCCCATGCTTTTGATGCATTGGATTTTGCCGATTTTGCCGGCCAGGATTTCCTTCTTGACCCGGATCGTCACCGGCTGATAAACACTCTGATAACCGACCGCGGTAAACTTGCCGGTCGCCAGTTCGGCCTGACGGATGGCCTCCACGTCCTGAACAGTAGGGGCCGCCGGTTTTTCGATAAAAGCCGAAGCGCCGTGTTCCATGGCGGCAATCGCCATCGGCCGGTGCAACCCGATGCCGGTCGGTATAAAACACAAATCCAATTTACCCTTGAAATCTTCCAGCATCTTGCGGTAATCATCATAAATGACGCAGCCGAGAGCCCGGAGTTCCGCACACTTTTCGGCCTCCTGATCCTGGTTGATAATCGTGGCGGCGGAAATGTTCAGACGCCCCTTCTGCTGGTAACGCAGCAGATCCCGGTAATGGGTCTGTCCGAATCCGGATACCCCGATAATAGCGGTATTAATCATTTTTGTGACCTCATAAGAATGATAATTCAGAATTGTAAAATAACACTCCGGTTCCTTGTTTTCAAGTCCGTTATCCGCACGTTCAGGCACTTAACGCATAATTACTTGCGATCCGGGCACAAAAAAAGCGGCGGGATTCCGCCGCTTTTTGAAGTTTCTCCGGTTTCGGAACGCTGCTTCAACGTCCGAGATTTTTCCAGATCGGCTCCATGTCGACGATCCGTTCGTCGTTCATCGCCGCGTCGATGCCGAGAGCGGTCACCGCGCTTTCCAGCCCTTCATTGCCGCTGGATTTCGGCGGAGTGCCGTTGACCATGCAGTCATAGAGTTCCTTCATGATAAAGGCATCGCCGCCGCCGTGGCCGTCCGCGCCGAAATTGATGACTTTGGTCGCTTCCTCACCGATGCGTTTGTACATGAGCGTGCTGGCATAAAGTTCGAGTTCAAGGGTTCCTTCGCTGCAGGAGAAATACATGCGGCGCTCGGGAATCGCATTGCTCATGGTGGCCTGGAACTGGACTTTGACGCCGTTGCGGTAGCGCATGATCGCCACCTGGGTGTCCTTCATGTCCTTATCGGAGGTGAACGGCGTTTTGACACGATGCGGGTCTTCCCAACTGGTAAAGGTATTTTCGGGAAATTCCTTCATATAGCGTTCGTTTTCCGGGATGAAGAAGTCGAGGTCGCCGAACGCGGCGATCTTTGAGGGCAGCGAATTGATCAGCCAGTTCAGCAGGTCGAGGTCGTGACAGCATTTTTCCAGGATATGGGGGCCGGAATACTTGCGCAGGCGGCGCCAGTTGGTCATGATATAACCGCCGTGGGCCGGGGCGATATTTTCGTTGGCATCGACGCTGAGAACTTTGCCGAGTTGACCGGAGGAGAGCAGTTCTTTCGCTTTGCGGTAAATTTTGGAATAACGCAGGACGAAACCGGTCATAAAAGTCAGGCCGCATTTCTGGTGGGCGTCGAAAATTTCCTGACAATCCTCAATGCTCGTGGCCAGGGGTTTTTCGCTGAAAACATGTTTGCCGGCGGCGAACGCGGCCAGGATGTGTTCCTTGTGGAACGCATTCGGCGAAAAGACCAGAACCCATTGAACACCGGGGGTGTTGATGGCTTCCTCATAGGAATCGCAGATTTTGGTATCCGGGCTCTTCCAGTATTCAACGGTATTGCGGCTGACCTCCTTGTCGGGATCATAGGCCGAAACGACTTTGACGTTGTTGTTGGAATCGCGCAACAGATTGGCCGTCACACCGCGTCCGCGGCCACCGTTGCCGATGACGGCGACTTTGATGATTTTGTTATCAGACATATTCAACTCCATGTGAATTTTTCGTTGATGAGATATAATATACATGCCGGTTAAAAATATAAAATGGATAAAAACCGCATAAATATTGTTAAAATATTGCTCAAAAAACTATTCCATTTGTGATTCTCCGGTGGAACGAGGCTGACTGCGCCAGGCGGACGGCATCGTTCCGGTCAGGCGTTTAAAAACGACGCTGAAATAATTGCTGTCGTTGAATCCGCAGAGAACCGCGATTCTGGAAATGTTCAGATTCCGGTGCAAAGTCAAGTAAACCTTGGCTTCTTCGATCCGCCGGTGATTCAGCATTTCACGGAAAGTCTGTCCGTAATGGCGCTTCAACAGCGCGCCCAGGTAATTCGGATTCATGTTCAGGGTGTCGGCAAGTTCTTTCAGCGTGATATTCTCGCGATACTTGCTGTCAATGAAGCGCCGGCTGCTGTCGGCATAGAAACGGTCGTCGTGCCGTTTGGCGTCAAGCCCCCCGTCGCGAAGGAAACGGTCCACCTCGATCCGGATGAATTCGGCCATGAA
>CALABZ010000007.1 GCA_937888615.1 uncultured Lentisphaeria bacterium
TGATCTTCCGAATTTTGTCAAATTTGAAGATGCCGTATATATGATGCGAACGATGAACGCCGCCCAAAGCTTCCTCAAGTCCAATGCCAACGGGCGGCTTTTTTTCAACTCCAGTTCGGCGCTCTTGAAGGCCCTGAATGTCAATCTTCCCAAAACCTTTGAATACCGTAACCTCGCTAATAAAGTCGTTGTTCCTATTTCGATGCGTATCAGCACAGAACGGAATCCGGAGGAGGCTGTCAAAGTATTAGAAGATTACTGTGAACACGTAAACCTACTCTGCCGAGAGCGTTTGATGCAGCGGGTTTCTGACTACGTCGATATCGAGCGAACCACCAGAAATACATCCCTTGAGAATAATACTCTGGCGTGGAAAGAGGAAACAAAACAGCGTGCATTAAATTATGAGGAGGAACGAGGCAAACGCCTCATGGACTATAAAAAACTCCAGCAAGAACGTCGTGCCAAGTTTAACGGCAATGCCTTTCTGGCTCAGCTTGAATATAAAAAGCAAGTGGACGAAGCCACTGCCCGGTTTGATTTTGCCCTGAAGATCAGCGAATTGTCTTTCAAGGCTAAAGAACAGAAGCTGAATGACGACCTGAAAATATCTCAATCTATCACTGATAAATCAAATGCGCAATATAATATTTCTGAGACCACCCTCTTTCTTTTGCCGGACGCCGCATTGCAAATTATGGGTACCCAACACCTGAACAACAAGGCCTCGGATCTGGAGAGGTTGCATGAACAGCACAAATCTGAATTAGCGCTAAAGAAGAAAGAGTTTGAAATAAGCCAAGCAACAAACCAGCAGATATTTGACGACCAGGAAGCACTTATTGCAGCCGGTTTTGAAGCTTCTGAAAAACATGCTGCCCAGGCTTTTAAAGAGGCAAACACTTTTGCGGAACAAAAGTACGAGTTAAGGCAGAAACGACTGAAAGAGCAAAAACAGAAGATTGAATTTGACTTGAAAAAAATTTCTTTCTATGATGTTCTGGCTCCACCGACAGCCGAAGCGGAAGGAAGGGGACGCCTGGCCACTTATCTTGCAGGTATCGCATTGGGCTTGGCGCTCGGATGCGGGATAATAGTCTTGATGAGTTTAT
Organism: uncultured Lentisphaeria bacterium; assembly: GCA_937888615.1. Taxonomy (GTDB): domain Bacteria; phylum Verrucomicrobiota; class Lentisphaeria; order Victivallales; family Victivallaceae; genus UBA5239. The sequence goes on from CALABZ010000007.1 coordinate 1,113, forward strand.
ATAAAACTTATTTAGCCAGGAATTGAGGAATTGGTTTTTGTTGCAAGCCAACTGAACGGAATAATAAATAAAGTGCATATTGTTAAATCTGAAAACGCAAAGCATGATTCAAAAGAATATTATTTGACTTTTTGCGATGGCATGGTATGGAAGTTCCAAGCATCTGAAGAATATTTACAGGCGTGGCTTGATAAATTCACACATATTTGCAACTTGAGCCCATGCGAACAGGCGGCTGAGGCCGATTTTAAAATTACGTTGCTTGCCCCCTCTGCCGCCGATACCATTGCACTGCACGAGATGCCGCTTCTCTATAAGAGCGGAAACGCATTCAACTGCTATGGTTCGACAGAAACAGGGCATTTATACGTGGTTATAGAGAAAGAGGATATTGAGAATCCCAGTATTGCCATCATCAATATGTGGAATTTACTCAAGCCGATTTTTCGCTATTACACGCAACTCGGCGGCAGTCCCATTCACGCCGGCTGCGCGGCGATTAACGGCAAGGGATTTCTGATCGCCGCCCGCGGTAGTACCGGGAAATCGACATCCATCCGGCGCTTGCCCGACTATTATGAAAAACTCTGTGATGATACCACTTTGATTGTGAAAAATAACGGATACACTGTTCACCCGATGCCCACCTGGAGCGACCATCTGACGGAAAGGTGGTTCAGCCGTTTTGATGTGCAATATTCGGTACCGCTAACCGGGATTTTTTTTCTGGAACAATCTTCACGTGACCAAGTAACTCCGATTCTTCCCGGAGAAGCGGCCGGCAGAATATTTGAAAGCAGCAAACAAGCGTGGAACACCTACTGGCACCGCATGGACGAAACGGCAAAAAAAGAACGAAAGCATCAGGTTTTCGATAACTCCATAGAACTTGCGAAAAGAGTTCCTTGTTACCGGCTTGAAGCAACACTTCACGGTAGCTTCTGGGAAGAAATCAAAAAATATATGTCTTGAAATGAAAACCGTTCAAAGACCTGAAACCCCCAATTATATCGACATGCGCGGTACAAGTATGTTGCCGGTACTCCACACCGGAGAAGCGGTCACCATCGATCCGGACATTGACCGGACGGCGTTGCAAATCGGCGACATCATCGCCTACTCCGATCCAAGAGGCAGCTCCAAACGCATTATTCATCGGATTATCAAAAAATGCAAAGACGGTTACATCACCCGAGGCGACAACAACCGGGGCAGGGATGATTATATTGTGCGCCAGGAACATATTATCGGCAAGGCCTTAACAGTTAGACGGGTAGATAAAACCATCCGTCTGAGCGACGGTTTTAAAGGTCAGGTATTGCATCAATGGCTCAAGCTTAAAAAAAAATTCCGGATTTATTGTTTGAGATGGCCGTCGACAATTTCCAGGCAAATAGAGCGTTCCCGCGTGTTCAATGTTTTTCACCGCCTTGTCAAGTTTGACGTTGTTACGATCAGAAAGCGTGGTATTGACTATAAGATACTATTGATTAACAAGAAGCTCATTGGCAGGCAATGCGCCGATACCGGCGGCTGGCAAATTCGTTTCCCGTATAAGTATTTTATTGACAAAAATAAACTGTAAAATAAGCCGTCAATCAGGAAAATTCAAAGATGCTCAGCTATTTTAAATACTTGAAAAGCGGATTGCGCCGGCAACTGCCGGATGACCATTTCAACCAGAATATCCGCTATGGCGGTTTATGGAAAAACCTTGGGGTTCTCTACCCTTCGGTATTGCGTTATTGGCGAGTTGGGGCGATAAGCATACTTATTTTGTTGTTGTCCGCCGCACTTGCCTGGCCTGCGCCGTTGCTCAACCGTTATCTGATTGATCAGGTGATTTTAGCCAAGCGTCTCAATCTGATTATTCCGGTCATGCTGATGTTTGTCGGTTTGGGGGTGGCTGTCCTCCTGACCGATTTATTGAAAAATTTTTCCGAGAGCCGCTTTGTTAATGCGGTTATGCTTGATTTGAATGAGCGTTTGCTGAATAAGGTTATGTCTTTGCCTAAAACTTTTTTTGACCAGAGCCGGACTGGTTATTTAATCTCACGCATAACCACTGACGTCAACGGCGTTAGATGGTTTATTTCCGGTACAGCGGCACAGATGTTCATAAATGTCATCAAGTTGCTGGGCGGAATATTTTTTCTTTGCTATCTGGAGTGGCGTATTGCCGTTCCGGTGCTGTTGTTATTGCCGCTGTCTTTTGTTTGTGTTCGTTTTTTTTCCCGCCGGGCTTATGTGATGGGGCATTACAGCAGCGAAGTCAATGCCCGCAAAAACTCCGATTTCACTGAAGCTGTCGCCAATCTTCCGTTAATCAAGTCGTTTGCCAGAGAGGATCAGGCGATCAGCAGGATTATCGGACAATTTAAAAAAATCATTCATATGGACTATGAGCGCCAGGCTCTTTTCTCGTTCAGCAATGCCGCCAGCAACTTGTTACCGACTGTGGTTAAATGGGGGGTATGGGCTTATGGGGCTTACTTGATTATTATTGGAGAATGGCAATTAGGCTCACTGATCGCCTTTCAATCTTATCTGACAATGGTGTTCAGCCCGATTACCCAACTGGCTAACTCTTTAAACCAGTTTGAAGGTGCCCACGCATCAATAGATCGGCTCAGTTCACTTTTGGCGATTGCCTCCGAAGACAACCTGGACAGTGGTAAAATAGTCGACAAACTTACCGGTAAAATTGAATTTAGGAATGTTTTTTTCTCCTATGAAACAGCCAGTCCAGTACTGTGTGACCTGTCAATGACCCTTGAAGCAGGCAAACATTATGTGATAGTTGGCGCAAATGGTGTTGGCAAAACCACGTTGGTCGGACTGATTCTGCGCATGTATAAACCGTTGCATGGAGAAATTTATTTTGATGGCATGCCGATTTCGGAATTGAATGTGCGTTCTCTTCGCCGTCGTTTCGGATATGTCGCGCAAAGTACCTGTTTGCAATCCGGTTCCATTCTGGACAATCTCCGTTACGGTAATGAGGAGGCTACGGAAAATGAAGTAATCGCGGCGGCGAAACTTACCGGCATTCATGATTTTATTGAAAAACTGCCGGAGAAATATCAGACCCAGCTTGCCGAAGCCGGCAAGAACCTCTCCGAAGGGCAAAAACAGCGAATCGCCATTGCCCGTGCCCTGGTCTGCAATCCGGATGTGCTGATTCTGGACGAACCGACCTCCGCAATCGACAACGCCGGAGAAATGACTCTTTTTGAAAGGCTTCCCGCTGTGGCAAAAAATAAAACCATCATTACCATCGCCCACCGGCTCCACAACATTCGATCAGCGGATCAGATCATTTTTCTGCGAAAACAACAGCCGCCATTGTTCGGCTCGCATCAGGAGTTGCTGGAAGATGCTGATTACAGAGAACTTTTTGCCGGGATGGAAACATAGAATTAAAGTAGGCTGATTTATGAAACATGACCATGAAAAAGATGCTGTGTTGATCCAATTCTTACGAGAATGTTGTTTTGATACTTCTCCGTCAATAATTGAAGGCACTCTTGAGGTTTTAAAACAACACAACCTTCTTGCTTACGGATTTCACTTTATGCGAGATCGTTTGCCGGATGATGCCTGTCGGGAGGCCGCAGATATTTACCGGGAGCAAAACGCCCTTGACTTGCGTATGGAAGTAGTCTTTAACAAGCTTTCAACGCTTTTTCAGCAAAACAAAGTGCGGTTTTGTCCGCTCAAGGGCGCTGATTTAAGTTGGCGTGTGTATCCGTCAGGGGCTTTGCGTCCCAAGTGTGACATCGACATCCTGTTTCATCCGGATGATTGCGAAAAGGCAATTGCAATCCTGGAAAAAGACGGTTGGGCGAATCCTTATAAATATCGGAGTAAACATCATTACATGGGGATGAGACGTAGCGGCGTCTATCTTGAACCGCATTTCAATTTGCCTCATTTCGATAACTGCTCACCTTTTGAGATATGGTCGGAGTTGCGTCAAGAGGAGGGGACTTGCTTTCAGTTGCCGCTGGAATTAAATTTACTAATGCTGTTTCATCATTGCCGTCATCATTCCTGGGGCAATGGAATTCGATTGCTGTTAGATTGTGGATTTCTGTTAAAAAAAGAAGGAATGCCCGATTGGGAAAAGATGAATTCTCTGGCGCGCCAATTTAAGCTTGACCCGCCGGAACTGCTGTTTGCCGCATTTGCGGATTTCTTTCCAAAAGAGGCATTGCCGGCGGTCACGTTTTCGATGGAAGATTGTGATCTTTTCAGGGAAGTTCTGTTATGTCCGATGACGGAGTTGAGGGAAAAGGTGCCGGAAATGGTCATGAGCACATCGGATCGCTTTTCCTGGGAGTGGTGGAAATCCCGTTTGGCGGGAATGAGGCCGATCGGTGTTCGTATTAGAACACAAAATCAACATGGCAATTATGGCAGGCTGTTCGTTGCTTACATTAAGATCGCCTGGCAAAAACTTGGATGGTTCTGGCGATACCGCCATGGCTCTTCCGATCCCAATATTCAGCTTAAAATTGAGAAGCTGGAACGGATAGAAGAAATATTCCAGTGCCGATGTACGGATGCTCCGCCCAACGCGACTGTCGCCGGAAATCGTTGAACGATTATCACGGATAATGATTCACAAAAATGATGTTTATTATAGCGCACTTTGTGGGGCCTGGATAAAAAAGGTGTTTACACAAAATTTATGATACTGCCCGTTATGGCGTTTACACAAAATTTTTTACAGACTCCAATAAAGCTGTTTTCCGAAAAATATTTAAAACAGATTCAACGGTTATTAATTATGCCGTTTGATATCTTTTGCGGTGATAATGTGGAATAAAAGAGGACTGCGACGGTTCATGCGGTTGTGAATTTGATGCGTCATAAAAGAATATGATTGATTTTATTTCTAGCAAACGGAATGACTTATGAAACTAGTTGGTATAAATATTGTTTCGGCGAATCCTAAAAGACTTGCTGATTTTTACTGTAATGTTTTAGGTGCCGAAATTAACGAAAATCATGGCGGACCGAATCGGATTGAAATATGGTTTGGACCGCGAAATAACAGTTCGGTTTGCATTTCGGCAAATTGCGATCCGTCTTATGCGCCGCAGACTTATAATGCTTGTCAGGGATTTGAATTTCGAGTTGATAATGCCGATGCTGAATACGAACGGCTTTGTGCATTGGGAATTGAAATAAAAGAAGCTCCGCAGGATTTGCCCTGGGGATACCGTTTCTTCCATCTCAAAGACCCGGACGGCAATGGCATTGATATTGTCCAAAAGCTATAGCTTGATCTGACGTTTGTGTTTTACAAGATGCTCTGTCCCAATTTTTTAGCCTCATCCAGCGCTGGATTGCCTTGAATCGCACCTTTCTTTTCCACGCCGCGCACGAGAACTTTTCCGGCGTCGGTCAGATGGAAGTAGTTCAACACTGACTTGTACTGGATAAGGATGCTGTCAAAAACCTCCGGGATGGTGTCGGCCGCCACGAGCAGCAACGCCAATTTACGGACTTTAAATTCGTTGCGGATGGGCGCATGGAGCCGGTCCACGATGGCTTTGAGCTGTGCGGTCAGACCGTAGAAATAGACCGGAGAGGCGAAGACGATCAAATCCGCCGTCTTGAGCTTTTCATGGATGACGCGCATATCGTCCTGCTGAAAGCAGTCATGATCTTTGCGCTTGCGGCACACGTTACATCCGATGCACGGATTGACATGCACGTCGCTCACCAAAATGAGTTCAACCTCGTTATGTTCCGCAGCTCCGGCGGCAAAAGCATGGGCAAGCAGATCGGTGTTGCCGCCTTTTCGGGCACTTCCGACCAGAATGACAATCTTCATATTTTCACTTTTCCTTTACCCCATGTGTTTACTTGAGGCTCGTACACGAATTTCACTTCCGGGAACGGTTTCAGCCGTTCCTTGTATATCGGTCAAGGATCGTCTTCAGTTTCTTCACATCGACTGGTTTTGTTATATAATCATCCATACCGACTTCATAACATTTTTCCATTTCTTCTTTCATTGCCGCGGCAGTCAACGCGATGATAGGGACATGCCGTTCCGAAGTCCGTTCCAATTCACGAATTTCCATAGTCGTTTCAAACCCGTCCATTTCAGGCATCTGCACATCCATCAAGATCAGATCGGGATTGAGATCCTGGTATTTCTGCAGGGCGATTTTGCCGTTTTCAGCTTCGAGAATCACCGGGTTGCGGAATAATTTTGACAGCAATACTTTCATCAGCATCATATTCACATAAACATCTTCCGCCACCAGTATCACCAGTTCAGGTTCGACATCCTTGGTCGCGGTGTCCGCCGCGGGCGCGGGCTTGGCCTTGCCGTCAATCAATTCTTGTTTTGTCGGTTCGCAGGCTGCGGCGAAACAGGCAAACAGTTGTTCCTGTTTCACCGGTTTGGCGATGCAGAAGCGAACGCCGAGATCATCGCATTTTTTGTGGACGTCCGGATCGTCGGAAGAAGAATACAGCAGAATCATCGGCTGTTGTTCAGGCACCAGTTTCAACTTTTCCCGGATCAGGCGGATGGTTTCCAGCCCGTCCATGTAAGGCATATTGTAGTCGCAGATAATGATATCGAAGGATTTTGACGTTTCCAGTACCTTCAATGCCGTCAAGCCGTCGGCGCAGGATTCACACGTAATATCCCAATTAGCCAGCATGTGCTCCAGGATCAGCCGATTGTTGGCGTTGTCGTCAATTATCAGGCAGCGTTTGATGTGGGATATGTCCTCATAGCCGCGAGCCTCCCCGCATTCGGTGTCGGCGGTCAGGTCAAAGAAGAATGTGGAACCCTCTCCCGCTACGCTCTTCACCTGAATCTTGCCCCCCATCTTCCGTACCACCATATCGGATATGATCAGCCCCAGACCGGTGCCGCCAAATCTGCGCGTGGTGGAGGTGTCGGCCTGGGAAAAGGCCTTGAACAGCTTTTCCCTTTGCGCCTCGGTGATGCCGATGCCCGTGTCCCGAACCGAGATCGAAAAAGTCCCCCGGTCGTTGTCAAGAGGATTATAGCGCACTTTGAGCTCCACTTCACCTTTTTCCGTGAACTTGACGGCATTGCCCAGCAGGTTGACAAGAACCTGATTCAGGCGGATTGGGTCAACCATGGAGAAACGGGGCATGGAGTTGTCCAGGTCCAGCAGGATTTCAAGTTTCTTCTTTTCCGCGGTGAATTTGACGATATCCACGCTTTGCTCAAATAACAGAAACATGTCGGTCTTGATGATTTCCAGCGTCATCATTCCCGCTTCGATTTTGGAAAAATCAAGAATGTCGGTGATAATGTTAAGCAGTGCGTGTCCCGACACATTGGCGTTTTCCACATAAAGCTGCTGTTCCGGAGAAAGCTCCGTGTTCCTGAGCAGGTCGGTAAAGCCGATCAATCCGTTCAGGGGCGTGCGGATCTCATGGCTCATGTTGGCCAGAAATTCCGACTTGGCCTTACTGGCCGCCTCGGCCTGTTCTTTGGCGATTTTAATTGCCTCTTCCGCCTTTTTCTGCTCGGTGATATCACTGTGTGATCCTGCCATGCGGAAAGGCCGGTTTGCCTTATCGCGTATTGCCGCTCCCCGGGAAAGTATCCACCGCAAGGAGCCATTCTTATGCTTCATGCGAAACTGGATGGAATACTCTTTTATCTCACCATTGAGATATCGCTGGATATATTCATTTACCCTTTCGCGATCATCTTCAAAGATAAGCTGTTTAAGAGTGTCGAAGTTGTTTTTAAGCTCATGATCCTTATAACCAAGCATCTGTTTCCACCTCGGCGACAGGTAAACTTCGTTCGTTAAAATATCCCAATCCCAAATGCCGTCATGGGCGCCGTTTACAGCAAGCTCAAACCGCTCGTTTGCCTTGGCCAGCGCTTCATCCATCCGCTTGCGCTCGGTGATGTCCTGATTTACTCCGTATACTTTGACCGTTTTGCCGGTACTGTCCTTGACAATGAAGTATTTGACGGCAAGATATCCGACGCTGCCATCGGCATAAAGCATGCGGTGTTCGAGATAGCGGTGGAAATCGGGGGCGTCGGTCTCCTGGGCTTTCTGAGTTTCTTCGCCAACCATGAGCGCATCGTCAGGATACACAAAGCGTCCGGCATAATCGGCGATGGACATTTGGTAGCCGCCAACTTCCTCGGCTGTCGTCCGGAAAATCGCATAAAAGCTGTCCGAGAAGGTGAAAATTCCGCTGGCTGTATCCAGTTCCCAGTAACCCAGCTTGGCGATGTCCACAGCGCTCGCAAGCTTTGCCTCGCTTGTCTTGAGCGCGTCCTCTGCCAGTTTTCGTGATATGGCCAATCCGATATCCGCGGCGATGTCTTCCAGTATTTCAATTGTTCCGAGGTTGAATTCCCCTTTCCGCTTGCAGCTTAGATGCATAAGCCCTACAATCTTGCCTTTGTTGTGGAGCGGTATCAGAGCTATGGAAGCATAGCGCTGGTGGAGGTCAAGCGACGTGGATGATTCGGATGATTCGTTGGTCCAAAAACTTCCTCCTTTGGTAAAGAGCGGATCTGTGGGGTCGGTTTTGCCGGAGATGACCAGACCGTAGACGGATTCCAATCTGACATTGCCGTCCTTGTCGCGGCAAACGCCGCCGTCCTTCCTATGTTCAATCAACGAGTTTTCGGCCATGAGATACTCATCAGAAAACCCTTCCTGCGCGAGATACGGAAAATCCTTGCCGTTTTGCATACGCAACCCGACGGCATCGACTCCGATTTTGGTCCTCACCAAAGCAATAATGTCCCGGATGGCTTCGCCCAGGTCGCTAAAATCGTTGAGAATCCTCAGTATCTCCCGACTCAGCTCACGATATTTTTCGGCTCTCTTGCGTTCGGTGATGTCGTCAAAAATCGTGGCGAAACAACCTTCGCCGACTCGATAGGCGCTTATGGCATAGTACCGGTCAAGTTGCTCTGAATATTCCTCGAAGCTGACCGGCTCGCCGGAGAGCACCACCTGGCCATAGACATTGATGAATGGGGTCTTCTCAATGCCGGGCAGAATCTCGGTGATGCGATGTCCCAGCACATCGGCTTGTTTCAACCCGGTATGCTTTTCAAAGGCCGGATTGACGCTCAGAAAAATGTAGTCAATCGGCTTGCCCGCCTCATCCAACACGATCTTATGCACGGATATGGCCGAAAGCGCATTGTCTCCGAGCAGACGATAACGCTCTTCGCTGGCCCGCAACGCCTCCCGCTGCCGGTATTCCTCGGTCACATCGCGGAAAACCAGTACCGCGCCACAGACCGTGCCGGAGATGTCCTTTATGGGGGCGCAACTGTCGGCTATCTGACGCTCCGTACCATCTTTGGCGATAAGCGCCGTATGATTGGCCAGATCGATGTTAACACCTTCGGCAATGGCACGAAAGACCGGATTGTCAACTGTCTCGCGGGTATGAACGTTGACGATTCGGAATACCTCCTGAATCGGCCGGCCGGCCGCCCCGGTGAGCGTTTCGGCCGCGGCGTTGAGTGCCACCACCGCACCGGTCATATCACAAGCAATCACTCCGTCGCCGATTGAGCGAAGGGTTGCTGCAAGATGCTGCTCGCTCTTTCGCAAATGTTCCTCTTGAGCACAGATGCTCGTATCGGTACGGCGCAGCATCACGAAGTTCAGGCCAAGCAGCATCGCAAGAATAACGGCACTCACAATTCCGCCTAAAGTTATATCGCGGTTGAATGCCGCTTTCAGGGTGGTGATGTCGTTCATGACCAGCAAGTCGCCGAACTCTTTGCCGGAGGCATCGGCAAGCGGCGATACCGTTATGCTCCAGTCCCTGTCGCTATCTACGATATGCCGACCCGTTCCATCGTGATGATCGCCCAATGGATCATGGTCAACCAGTTTCGCAAAAACATCAGGCAAGCGGTTATTGCTTGCATAGATGATCACGCTGTTTCGCAAACGCGCCCAGCCGTCTTGGCCCTGAAAACGTATTTCCGTTTTCCCGGCCTCGCGTTGGATCGCATCTTTTTTTATGCTGACGGCGATTTCCACTCCAGGCGGCATCCGCAGTTTTCCCAGAATATCATCAATTCCCTCTCCCAGCTCGACGTATCCCACGAGGCGTCGGCCGTCAAAGACGGGCTGAACCACCCGCAGCGTGGCCGTACCCGCCGATCCCCCTTCGATTCCCCATGCAGGCCGGCCCGTACGTTCCGCCTCTACGACCGCAAGGCGCTCAATCTTGTCGCCGCGTAATTCCGGTTCGTGAGCCCTGAACAGACAGACGCGATTCGCGTCATAAAAAAGGAGGTGGGTCAAGGATTTTTCCCGGCGCAGCGCCTCGAACAAGCCAAGCCAGTCGGTCTGAAGACGCTCCGAATTTCTGGCGCTCAGCGCCTCGCGTGTGCGTGGGTCTGACGCGATGGACTGCGCGACCATGTACAGTCCGCTGGTCTGCTGTTTCAGCGCGGTCTTAAAGTTTCCCGCAACCGTGTCACTCACAAAGGCGGTTCTTTCGATCACATGATTATAATGCTGCCGCCACAGAAGAAAAGCCGAGCCGGCAATTAACGCCAGAAGCATAACCGCCAGAAACGGCAGCAGACGGCGCATAACCGGCTTGGGTGAGGCGGAAACCTGTCTGGTGGCAAGCAATGCCGTAACCAGGCCGATCATCATGAGTAAAATCATTCCCACGGGCAAGGCGGCCCGGGCGGCCACACGCCATTTCCAGTCGCGGGCGGCGATATCGATGCCCAGCACGGCAGGCACCGCGCCGCCTTGCGGATTGATCAGCGGAACCATGGCGCTGATCCACGTTCCCCATCGGTCAGATGACGGACCGACGACCGACGCGACCTTTTCCTCAAAAACATGAAGATCCTCTGCCGATGCCTCCCCGTACTCCTGTCCGGGCGGCGAATAGCCCATGGAATCAACCGGCTCGCTGTCGACAAAGAAAAATACCGTTCCATCCGTCTTGCGCCCCATGAGATAGATGTAGCGGCAGTCCGGTTGGCTCGCACGGATGGCGGCGAACTGTTTCTTGAGTTGCAGATAGTCTGTGGATTCGAGGTCGGTATTCGAACCGGTCAAAGCTTTGACGCTTGCCATATTCACAGCATTGGCCGCCAATTGCGCGCGCCCCAACAGCTCCTCGCGCATGTCGCGTTCCGCACGCGCAATCTCGATCGGCACGCTCCGCCCAT
>CALABZ010000008.1 GCA_937888615.1 uncultured Lentisphaeria bacterium
AATAAGGTTTCGTATATGATTATAATGCATAGTTCTCATGGGCGGTAGTTGTGATCATCGCGATTCTCGCCGCCATGCTGCTACCCGCCCTGAATAAAGCGCGGGACAAAGCAAGAACCATCAACTGTACTTCGAACCTCAAACAGTGCGGTCAGTTCGAACTTTTGTACCAGAACGATTTCGGCATGTATTTCGCCAGTCACACGGTCAGTTGTCGGACCGGGGTTGGATCTGGACCCGTTTTCTGGTGGAAGCCGGATACGCTCCGGCGTTTGGTTCCGCTTTCCGTTGCCCGACCAACGCGGCACAATGCAACCTGGACACCTCCGCCACCACCACCATGTTCTATAGTTACGGTGGATTTTATCTGAATTATTCGGCAACAATGTTCGCCTTTGACCTGAAGCACCCGAACATTCTGAAAACCGGTTATTCCAAGGTGGTCATGATCGCCGATTCCGGTATGGTCCCTTCCGGAAGGTCTTATGCCAAGATGCTGATCTCCAACGCTTCCGGCAGCTACTCACGGGTTTACCCGCAGCATGACGGGCGGGCCAACCTGCTTTTCCTGGACGGTCATGTCTCTGGCGCCGAAAAGGCCCAGATCAAGCAGGAATACAAGGCTCTCAGCTACAGCCAGGGGGTTCAGGATTTCAACTATTTCTGCGTCGGTCCCTATGGGGACACCATCATGTCCAATCAATAAACGAAGGATATCATATGCATCGTATATTATTATTAATCTGTTGCCTGGGAGTGACGCTGCAGGCCGCCGAGTCGGGGATCGAACAGCGACGCCGCATCCGGCAGGAACTGAAAAATCCGGGCGCCGCCGAAAAAGAGCTTTCCAACCCCGATCCGGCAATCCGGCTTTACGCCCTGTATCAGTACACCCGACTGAACGGCGAAGCGGCCCTCCCGAAGCTGTCGGACCTGGCCGCAGACAAGGATGCCTCGGTCATCAACTTCCTGACGATGTTCGCCGCCTCTGCCAGGGATCAGGAAGCCGGCAAACGGCTGCTCCGTGAAATTGTGGCGAAAAATCCCGATCCGCAACTGCGCGGCCAGGCCTCCCGCTATGTTTCCACTTTCAATTTTCACCGCGAAACCAAACGCCTGAAATTCGATCCACAGTGGGACCACGAAATTCTGACCGTCAAGTCGATCATGCTGCCCGGAAACGGTTGGAAATTCGCCGTCGACCCCATGACGAACGGACACGAGAAAAATTTCTTCGCCGTCAATTTCGACGATTCCTCCTGGAAAGAGCTCAAAATCGGCGGCTGGAACGCTCAGGGCATCCGGGATTACAGCGGCGTGGCCTGGTATCGCCTCACCTTCAAAATGCCGGAAAAAATCGACAGCAACGCCCTCGAACTCCATTTCCGGGGCGTGGACGAATGCGCCTGGGTCTGGCTCAACGGCGTCTATTGCGGACAGCATGACGAGGGACCCGCCGGCTGGAACCGCCCTTTCTGGCTGGACGTAACCAAAGAAATCAGATGGAATGCCGAGAACACACTGGTCGTGCGCGTATACAACAGCGTCCAGGACGGCGGCATCTGGAAACCGGTCAGCATCGAAATATTTAAATAGGATCAGCCATGAAAAAACTTGCCATAGTGCTGTCTGCATTCGTGTTCGCCGTCTGCCTCCGCGCGGCCGTTCAGGAACCGCAGATCGAATTCAGCTACCGGAAGAGCTTCGTCCGCCTCGAAGCGAATCCCCTGCTCAAACTCAATATCCGCAATCTGGAAACCAAAGGAATCAATGCCGAACTTATCCTCGAATATGGCGGACTGAAAGACCTGAAACCACAGCCGCTGACGCTCAAGCCGGGCGACAATCCGGTGGCTGTCCGCCTGGAAACCCGCCTGAAACCCGGCAAATATCCGTTGACCGCCCGGCTCCGAACCGTTTCCGGGCATGAGGCGACGGCTTCCGCCGACATCCATATCGCGCCTGAACAGGGCGATATCCTGCCGGTCATGATGTGGGGCGGCGGCAATCTGACCAAACTCCGGGAGACCGGATTCACCCATTATCTGGTCATGTTCAATATCCTGCTGGCCCGCAACAATGCTCCCGACGCATTGAAAGCACTCGACCGTGCACTGGAGGAAAACATTTACTGCTTTGACCGTTTCTCCCTCGCCACCGAAAAAGAATTCCTGGAGAAGTACCAGCGTCAAGGTCGCGGCGGCAAACCCTATGAACACCTGAACCTCGACGCCAACAACCCCGAAGCGATCGAATGGGTAAAGAAACGCGCCGCTCGTGTCAGCGAATTCCTCGCGGACCATCCCGGTTTCACAGCGGCACTGATCAACAGCGAAGTCCGTGACGGCTCCAGCCCTTCATTCACTGGTTTCGAAGAAGCCGCATTTAAAGCCTATGCCGGTTACGATATCCCCGCCGAAATGAAAAGCGTACGCGGTACATCATACCAGACGCTCCCCCATTTCCCCCCCTCCCGGATCATCCCGGACAATAACCCGCTGCTGGTCTACTACCGCTGGTTCTGGCAAAATGGGGATGGCTGGAACCCTCTCCAGAGCACCCTCAGCGACACCTATCATCAAACCGTCAAACGTCCGTTCCTGACCTTCTTCGATCCGGCGGTGCGGGTTCCTCCGCTGTGGGGAAGCGGCGGCAGCGTCGATGCCATCAACCACTGGACCTATACCAGTCCGGACCCGCTCCGGATCGGTTTGGCCGCAGATGAACTGATCGCGATGGCGGACGGACGTCCCGGCCAGAAAATCATGAGCATGACCCAGCTTTTCTGGTATCGCGACCGTTCCGCTCCGCTGAAAATGAAAGTGGACAAGCCGCCCGCGTGGACCGCAGAAGATAAGCCGTCCGCCAAATATATCACGATTTCACCGGATCACTTGAAAATCGCGTTCTGGAATGAAATCTCGCGGAGACTCGATGCCATTTTATACCACGGCTCGCAGGCCCTTTTCGGCCCTCCCCGCCAGAGCTACCGCTACACCAATCCTAATACTCAGCAAGCCCTTGCCGAAATCACCGCCACGGTAGTGAAGCCGCTGGGCCCGGTTCTGAAACGAATTCCGGAACGGCAAGCCGATACAGCTATCCTCGAGAGTTTCGCCAATACCATGTTTTCACAGAACAACCACAGCTATGGTTCCGCCCACGGCTTCGGCGCGGATCTCCATCAGGCGCTGCAATGGGCGCATTTCCAGCCTGCAATCATTTACGATGAACATATCGAACGGGGCGATCTCTCCAAATACAAAGTGCTGTTCCTGCCCGGTACCGAAGTGCTGTCACAATCTGTTTTTGACAAAATTGTGAAGTTCCAGGAACAGGGTGGCATCGTGGTGGCGGACGAAAAGATCGTACCGGGGATTCTGCCGGACCTCAGCATTCGTTCGGCCCGGCGTTATATCATTGCGGACAGCAGCAAACGGGTTTTTCAAAAACTCGGCCGCGAAATCAGAAAACAGCTCGAACCTTATTATCAGCCGCTCTTTCAGGCTTCCAATCAGGATATCGTCCTGCGCCTGCGGACCTACCGGAACACGGATTATCTCTTCGTACTGAATGACAAACGTGTGTACGGCGACTATGTGGGCCAGTACCGGCGCATCATGGAGGACGGCGCCCCGAATTCCGGTACCATCACCCTGCGCCGGAAAGCCGGGGCGGTCTACGACCTGGTCCGGCATCGGGCCGTCGAATTCAAATCGCTCCCGGATCAGATCGAAATACCGGTTGAACTGGCTCCCGCCGACGGATGCATCTTCCTGCCCCTCGACAAACCGCTGGCGAAAGTCGAACTGAACACCCCGAAAACGGTAAAACGCGGAGAAATGTTTCAGGCGACCATCCGCGTCCTTGACACGGCGGGGAAAATGCCGGAAGCGCTCATTCCGGTGGAGGCCGTATTGACCGATCCGCAGGGCAAAACGGCAGCAGGAAGCGGATTCTTCGCCGTCGTCGACGGCCAGTTGACGGTTCCCTTTACACCATCCTTGAACGACCGGCCCGGGAACTGGAAACTGATGGTCAAAGACCTGGCCTCCGGCAATACCGTGTCCGCCGCCATCCGGGTTGATCTGTCTGGCACGTGATTTACGAGCCGGACACGGTGAATTCGGGCGAGGATGTGACAAGGGTTATCGAATCGGCATTATCGTAAATGGCGCATCCGTTTGAGTCATCCATATTCAGACGCATATTTCCGGCGGAAATTTCAAGCCTTCCCGTATGACGGGTCCCCGCCGAGCTCCAGACCGGGAGCCGGGCCCCGGAATAGGCATTGCGGATTTACCTTTGATTGAAGATGAAATAAACAATCTCAATACTGAAGCCGATATGCTTATAACTCAACTTCGGAATAAGCTTAAAAGCTTAACGCCTGAACCAACTTCAGGGAAAAAAGACAAATGGTTTGACTATGCAGCCTCCATCACTCCATCCCGGTCAAAACGGGGTTTTCCACATTTTCTAACGGATATACCCGGAAATGAACGGCGTGAGCTCCCGGATGCTGTTCTTTACGGCCCATTTGCACGGATTCTCGCCAATATGGACGGCAGTAAGAATTTGCGCCGGTTGATTCAGGAAGCGGAATGGGAAATCGGTCAAATATTGCCAGAAGCGCAAATCAAAAAATACACAAGCGCAATTTCATACCTTAGTGATTACGGTTACCTGAAAACGGCGTTTAAAAAGTCTCTAACGGAAAAAGCTATTGTTGAGGCGTTACATGAACTTGGAGTCAGGCCGGGAGACCTGCTGTTCGTACACAGCGGGCTTTCCCCGTTCGGCCGGATTGACGACGGAGCTGAAACTGTCATCAATGCTATTATGTCGGCCATCGGCAAACAAGGGACGGCGTTGTTTCCCACTTTTACGATGTCTTTCATATACATGGACGGTATGTTGATCAAGAATGAACGGACTCGGCCATATGATCAGAATGATCCGTCACAAGTGTGGGTTGGAAATATCCCCCAAACGTTTTTGTCGAGAAAAGGTGTTATAAGAAGCGTTCATCCCACCCATTCCGTAGCTGGACTGGGGCCAATGGCGGAAACATGTCTTTCCGCACACAAGGAAACCGACCCGCCCACCTGCCGGAACAGTCCGTTTGGTAAACTGCTTGAACACCAAGGGAAAATCCTTTATTTCGGTTCAGGACTCGCTCCTACCACCTTCCTGCATTTTCTCGAGAACGAAATGGATTTGCCGTACCTGGCTGAGGCCGTATGTCGAATTAAAGATCAGGACGGAACAATCCGTACGGTATTTATCCCGAAACATTTACCAGGACACCGTGATTTTTACTCATCCAATGCAGAAAATTGCAAGTTTTTCAAAAAAGTAATTGCCCATGGGTTGGAGATTAAAACCGTATCGCTGGAGCTTGGGGAACTCCATCTGATTGACGCGGTTCAACTCTACGAATTGGGTACTGCTGCGCTCAGAGAAGACCCCTTCCTCCTCCTCTGCGACAACCCGGAATGTCTGTTTTGTGCCAGGCACAAAATTATACCGAATTGAAAGTATCAATGTCGGAAACAGGTTTACATGCCCAAATCCGGTTTGACTCGCAGCCGTTAACTCTTTCAGCGGAAAGCTCATCAAATCAAATTTGCGCTCTGCAATTTCATCGGCATTTACTAACCTTTAGAATGCAATTCGGTATAAAGAAGCTCGGGATCAGGATCAGCATGGACGGCAAGGGACGTTGGCCTGGACAATGCCAAAATGGAACGTTTCCGGGGGCCTTGAAATACTGAGGACATCAAGATCAAAAAATATGTCTCACTGCCGCGGTTACGCCTTGAGGTGCAGAGTTATGTCAACTTCTACAATACCAGGCGTATCTATTCGGCATTGGACAATGAAACCTCAGATTCCGTCTATTTGGGAACTTGCAAAACCTGGGGAGAAGTGATATAATGTTCGAGGAGCCATAGACTGATTCCTTCAAGAAAAATGGTACAAACTTGAGGAGAAGCGCAAAATATCCTTATTGAATCGAACCACTCAATGGCAGGAAATATAGAAAAGAGTAATGATAAGCGGCGTGAGACAAATAGCATTTATGCCTGTCGAAAGGTATCTTTTTAGTACAATTTATACTCATTAACGGAGACATTATGATTTCAAAACAGAATGTAATGGATGGAATTGTCAGACAGCATGCAGAAAAATTAAAATATTGGTATGACCTGTTACAGGAGATTATGCCGGACTATTTTTTCAAAACGTTCTCGCCAACGCAGATAGAGCAGATACTGCCGCATTTGTTCAATATCGACAGCCAGGCGGGGATCCAGCGGATTGAGTCCGAAGGCAACATCATTTTAATTTATCTTAAGAGCGAAGAGAACAATCTGCGGATCACAAGCCGGATGATGCGCGTACATAATATCGCCGGTGCCGTGATTCATGAATCGAAGCAGAAAATAGTTGTCAATAATGTGCCCCGCACGTTAGTGATTGAATATTATTCGCTGGCCGACAAACTGATGATGGGGGGCGAGCCGACAATCTCTTTTAAAGAACTGTCCGAAGCTTACAAGAAAAAATTCAAAAAGGTCGATCCTGGCTTCAAGGAAATTTACGAACGCATCAACTGGCTCGGCGTTTCAGATCTTAACGCGGAAAAGCTGGCCGAACGACTTAAATGGGCGCTTGACGTCCAGGACAAGGATTTCATCAACGTCGGTATTGAAAAAACCGGCAGGCGTGAATTGCGTCTGACGCTGGCCCGGACTTGCGCGGCACAACGCGGCGGTTTCCTCTACAAGCTGATCGAAGCGGTAAATCTCAGCGGCTTCAACATCGAACGGGCATATTTCCGCGACCTGACCCGTCAGGATGACGTGCATGAATTTACCCGGATGCCGGTAATCGTGAACACACTTTACCTGACCTCGGATAAAGAAATCTCTCCGAACTCTAAAAAAGTGACCCGACTGCTGCGCGAACTGAAGCTGGTCAATTGGGTAGACATGCTTGACATGTTGCACCGCGAACTGGTCTCCAAGCTATCTTTCTCGCTGGCGGACACGAACCTGATGCGTTCCGTCGCTGAGTTTATTCACACGCAACTGTCGTTCGTTGACCGCAACGCCTACAACAGCAACGATATTTATCGTTTCATGGCGTTGTACCCGTCCATCCTGACGGACCTGGTCGCCTACTTCTATGCCAAATTCGATCCGGAAGGCGAAAAAAGCGATAAGAAAGCAGGTATTCTGGCTCGTAAAATCGAAAAAGAAATCAGCGGCATCAATACGGGGATGTATGAGAAGGACACCTGTGTCAAGACCGTTTTCCGCAGCGCGCTCAACTTTTTGCAGTGTATTCGGAAAACGAATTTCTTCATAGACAGCAAGGCCGCACTCGCTTTTCGTCTTGATCCCGCATTCATGGGATTTTATGAGGGGATTTCGGAAAAATACCGCAGTTCATTCCCGGAGGACCGCCCGTTCGGCATTTTCTATTTCTACCGTGAAAACACGATCGGATTCCAGGTACGTTTCTCCGAAATAGCCCGTGGCGGCTGGCGCACCGTTGTGCCCAGAAGCAGCACCAACGAATTGGAACAGCGCGATAATTACGAATTTGCCAAGGATGAAATATTCCGCGAAGGGTTCGTGCTGGCCCACACCCAGCATATGAAGAACAAAGACATTTATGAAGGCGGTTCGAAGATGATTACGTTGCTTAACTTGGCCGAACACCGGCAATTTGAGCCAACGCTGTTCGAAGCTCAACGAGCCGTTTGTGACGCCTTCCTGTCGCTGATCAATTACGACAAGCACGGCAAACTGAAAAACGCCAGAATAGTCGATTGGCTCGGCAGCAAGGAAATCATCGAAATCGGACCGGACGAAAATATGTTCGACGTGATGATCGAATGGATGGGGAATTACGCCGAAAAGAACGATTATACGCTAAAGTCAGGCCTGATTTCGGGCAAACCGGATCGAGGCATCAACCACAAGGAATATGGCGTTACTTCGTTCGGGGTACATCAGTACCTGTTAAAAACGTTAAGCGAATTGAACATTAATCCGGCAAAAAACGCTTTCTCCGTCAAAATCTCGGGCGGACCACTCGGCGATGTGGCCGGCAATGAACTCCGGCTGCTGCTCCAGAAAAAAGATGGCGTTTACATCTACCCGAAACTGAAAATCGTGGCGATTACCGACGGTCCTGCCGCC
>CALABZ010000009.1 GCA_937888615.1 uncultured Lentisphaeria bacterium
GCGGTTTCATTTTCTGTACGACCGGGTAAATCTGGATATAACTGCGTTCCTGATCAATTTCGCGGATAGGAAAAATAAGCGGCAAATTCTCTGAACGGAGATTGGTCTTGTCGCACAAAATTCCATTCAGTTAACCACATTTCGGCCCATTCGAAACGCTTGATTAAGAAATAGCCCTTGAAAAAACGTTATCAAGGGCCAAAATTACGGAAAAAGACAAAATTATCGACTGGTCCGGCTTGAAATGCCTCGTCGAACCGCGCGGGCATGAGCGGCGGGGCGCGAACGGACAGCCCCACAGGCGAGAATGCCCCAGATCGCTTCCGGGGGATGAATCGCGCAAAGAATGCGCATTCGGCCATGACAGCGGAGGCATTCCAGCACATCGACGGCGAAAACCCGTTTGAGGAGTTCGGCCCAGGAATAGCGGCGTTGGTGGCGGGCGGCTTCGGCCTCCGCGGACAGTTCCGTGGCGGCGGGCGTGGAGTTCAGGTCCGAAAAGGACCATCCGCCGTAAGGCAATTGAGCTCGTTCGACGGCACCCTCGTCCGTTGGACGAGAATTCAATAACCTGCCATCCGGTCACATCTTGTGAGTCAAAGAATACATGGAGACGGCAAAGCTTGACGTGTCGCAGAAAAACCCAGAATTGCGTGTTATTCCGGTTTGGAATCAATTCGATGTCTGGAGCCTTCGAAAGTGACCCTGCAATAATCAAGGCAAGATGAACAGTCTGAAACGACCGATTGCGAGAGCGATCCAGCAGTTATTGCCTGGGCTTGTGCTGCTGTTCGTCCAGGTAAAGGTTGTAGATATAGAGAATTGATTGACCGTACAGACCGGTCGCATCATCCGCCAGGTTTTTGCTGGTGGCGGAAGTATAAAATTTTTCAAGAGCCCTGGACTCGCCGATTTTCTCGTGTTCCGCAATCAATTTCACGATTTGTGGAATGATGGTAGCCCTGATCAGATAGTGATTCATGAAAACTCCTCCACGATCAAATGGTCGGTGTATTTCAGAAAATCGAAAGAACGGCTGGAACAGAAGGCAATCTGATTGTTGATTTTCTCGAATTTCAGATGTTCCAAGGCATCATCTTTTCTCATAATCCCTTGCTGAACATAGGAAACCGTCTCTCCGAGTTCTCCGGGCTTCCGCCTCATTGAACGCATAGCCACCAGTTTCAATATATCCGCAATCTTGGGTACTACTTTCATGTGAAATCTCGTATTATGATTTTTCTTGACCGTAACACTGTTTCTACATTACTATTAATGTCTTGCAGTAAATATGTCAAGCAAAAAACGGGGAAGCACTGAAAACAAGAAAAACTCTTATTGTGAGATTTCTCCGACCGATACATTCCGATCGGGCAACACGTTCAAGCGACGGGGACTTCGGTATGGCTTTGGATAAATGATTTCCAGATGGCGGCTGCGTTTTTTTCAGCACATCGCGGCGCATTCCATTTTTCATCTTTTCCTAACCGTTTCAGCTTGCTTATGCCCAGCGGATGATAGGGGAGGACGTTGATCGCCCGGATATTTTTCAGTTGATTGGCAAGCATCGCAATTGCATAAAGATGGTCTTTGCGGTCATTGAGGCCCGGAATGACGGGACATCGTAGAATCGTATCGGCCCCGGCCTCGTCCAGCGCGAAAAGACTTTCATGAATCGGTCCTATGGACGCACCGGTATATTTCCGATGCCGGACCGGGTCGGTTTCCTTGATGTCAAATAAAAACAGATCGACATACGGGATCATTTCAAGATAAGATTGAACCGGAGCAAAGCCGCAGGTTTCCATGGCGGTGTGCAATCCGGCTGTTTTCGCCTGTTTCAGCAGTTCACGCGTGAATGCAAGTTGAAACATCGGTTCACCGCCCGACAGCGTAATGCCGCCGCCGGAAGTTTTGTAAAACAATTCATCCTGCAACACTTCCGTCAGCACGTTTTCGACGCTGATGTTTCGTCCGATCTGTTCCAGCGCTCCGGTACGGCATTGTCCGGCGCACCTGCCGCAGCGAAGGCACTTTGAGCGGTCGAAAATGGCATCATGGATCGCTCCGACCGGGCAGGCTTCCGTGCATTTGCCGCAGTTGATGCATTTCTCCGGCGTGAACGAGATTTCCGGCAATGCCTCCTGGGATTCCGGATTGTGGCACCAGAGACAGCGCAGCGGACAGCCTTTCAGGAATACCGTGGTACGGATGCCCGGCCCGTCATGAATCGCGAATTTTTCGATGTCAAAAATGAATCCTGTCTGTTGCCTGCTTTTTTCAAGGTTTTCAGATGGAATCAACATGTATAAATGGAACGGCTGATAAACTCGTCTTGCATTTCCCGGTTCAGCTTGACGAAGCGGGCGGAATAGCCGTACAGGCGGACAATTAAATCCCGGTGCCGTTCGGGATGAACTTGCGCATCCAGCAAATCGTCCTTGTTCACGCAGTTCAATTGCAGCATGCCGATACCGGAAGCGGCCAGCACGCGTTCCAGGCTTTCCAGTGAATTCGAGTCGATGCCGCCGAGGGGCAGGGATATGGTGATTACCGAATTGGCCGGGTATTGCGTCAAGTCAAGCGTGGAGGCGCTGTTGATCAGGGACGTAATATCCAAATGCCGGTAGCGCGACGGCGTCAGGCCCTGGGCCAGGAAATCTCCGGCTTTGCGGCCGTCCGGTGTGGCGCGCGTTTTAGCCGCCCAGTCGATGATATCGCGGTAACTGTAAAGTCCAAGCTGAAACGGTCCGCCGCGTTCGTTGGTTAAATCACGTGTCCGGGCGTAAATTTCATTCAGGATGCGTTGAGCCAGTGTATTGGATTTCGGGGTATTGTCGCCGAAATGCGATGTACCGAGAACTTCGGCGCGAAGCGCGTCAAACCCATCCCAATCGGCCCGTACCGCCGTTAACAACTCTTCCAGCGAGCATGTTTTCCGCTCGAAACAAAGTTCCTGAATGGTCAGCAGGGAGTCAACCAGAATCGTGAAATTGGTCAACGGCAACCCGTGCGGGTTGTAGCGTCCTCCGCCCGCCGTGTAATCGCGGCGGTCTTCCAGGCATCCGGCCAGACATGCGGAAAACAGCGGGGAGGGGTTGACCCGCGGCCAGACGCGCCCGCAACTGCCGATGGTGCCGCACATTTGGCGGATTGCCGCGATGATATTGTCCATGACGGTCCGGTAAACGGTTTCAAAATCCGGCGCTCCGTCCAGACGGCGGCAGTGAATTCCGGTTTCCGTTTCCAGTTGCGGGTCGGGGTGAATCGACATATCCACCAGTTTCGCGAGATTAAAATAGCAGTTTGCCCCGGCGGAATGCTCGCAACCTTCGACAATCACCTCCCAGCAGCCGCCGGCCACATAACAGCGGGCGTCTTCCGGTCGTTTGCCGGCTTTAATCTGGGCCGGGATGATGCCGTCGTCGTTGAGAAATGAAATGACATTGCGGCCGCTGAGGAAATCCCGGTTAATGGCCGCAAGGTATTCGGCGGGGGAATTCTGACTGATTCGGCAATGAATCTTCGGGTAAAGCATTTTCAGTTCATGATGAGCTTTCAGCACCATGAATGTCACTTCATTGCACACTGTCTTGCCGTTTTCGTCACAGCCGCCGAGGATCAGGGTGCCGCCGAGTTCCTGACGGTTGTAGGAGTCGTCAGCCATTCGCTCCAGGTCAATTTTGCTGTCGATATATATCATGAAACGGCAGATCAGGTCGTAGGCTTCGTCATAAGTAATGCGTCCGACGGCCAGGTCGCGCTGGTAAAAGTCACCCAGGAGCCGATCCAGATGCCCAAGCACATACATGCGAACACCGTCCATCGAGGCCCCGACCTCATGCAAAAACCACAGGGCGCAGAGCGCTTCATAAAATGTTTCCGGCGCTTGCCATGGAATCTTTCGGGCGGTGGCCGCCGCCATGGACAGGAACCAGTGTTGCTGTGGGTTGTCGACCTGCCATGTTGTTTTTTTTGCGGCGACGGAGAATTTTTCCGCAATCTTTTTTACCGCCAGCAAACCGGTAATTGCCGCCTCGACGAATTCGGTTTCCTCGGGGCTGACGCACTGCGGCAGGGCCGCCTGGGCTTTCCGGAAAATATGCGAAAGACCGTGGGTGATGATATAGGAAAATGAACAACAATGATGATCAATATCCGGATAAGGGCCATAGGAAAGATGGATGCCATGCCGCCCGGCGGCCATGTAGCGTTCATATTCGGCGGCATCCGCGTCTTTAAACAGGTGGTGGTTGCGCCGCAACAGCCAGCCGGAGGCGCTCAGGAACGGATATCCGTCGCTCTCGGCCACATTAACCCCCATTTCGGAATAAAAAGGCGAATTTCGAAAGATCACCGGTTCAAAACGCTCCGCGATAATATCATACATGGCCGCCTTCAGTCTCAGCGGGCTGTAGTCCGGATGGGCGGCGGCGAATTCATCCATTTCCGCCCATAACCGGCTTTCAAATCCGTTTTTACCCAGGCGGTCGAACGATATGGTCCGGTAATAGTCCCGCAATTCCTGCCGTAAAGCGTCAATACTCATAATTCTTCCTTTTTTTGAAAGCGCCAATCATGGCTTTTCCTAACCCTCTGCGCCCGCCTGTAATAACGGCGGTTTTCCCTTTGAAGTCAAAGTAATTTTGTATTTTCATTTGAATATTCCTGCGAATGTTGATATTTTATACACGTATAATTATACAGCAAAAATGGAAAAATAGGAATAGCTTTTTTTGACTGCCGGGATACACTTTTATGATCATTGAAACCGTATCGCATTTGAGGAAATATAATTACAGCAACGAACTGAAGCTGTACATGGTGAACTTTGAAAAGATCAATTTTCATCAGACATGTGTGTTCCCGTACAACATTCTGGTCGTGGTGAAGGAGGATGACAATACGGATGAAAGCTATATTTACAGCAAACAGACCGAGGAATACCATTCGCTTCGGCGCGGGCATTACTATTTTATTCCCACCGGGATAACCGCGGAATATTGTTTGCGGCCGAACATCAGGTATTATACGTTTCACCTGGGGCTGGAATTATACCCGGGAATCGACTTGTTTTCCTCGCTTCGGCATATTTCGGCCGGCAAGGCGGATCAGTGGCTCGGTGCAATTGAGGAAGTATATCACGATAAAGATGAATTTCGGGCTTTATGCCGCCTTCGTCAGGTGCTGCTGGCGTTTTTTCTGGCGCATTGGCCGGCGGAACGCCATCACGAACAAATTCCCGAGGAGTTCCGTGCGCTCATGCAGTATATCAAAACCCAGTCCGATGCAACGATGACGGTGGAAGCCATCGCGGAACGAATGAAGATGACGCCGGAGGCGTTTTCCCGGAAGTTCCATCGCTTGATTGCAATGCCGCCGAAGGCGTTTATTATGCGATGCCTGCTGGAAAAAATCACCGCGCAATTGTGCAATTCGGATAAAACAATCCGGCAAATTTCAGTTGAATTGCAATTCAGTTCGGAATTTTATCTTTCCCGGTTTTTCAAAAAGGCCATGAGAATCTCTCCTCTTGCGTACAAAAGCATGGTGCGGAAAGCATAGTTTGGGGTTTGCTGAATCGCGAAATATCTCTTGACTATCAGCTGTTTAGCTGTACTTTTATGCTTTGCGGGTATATATTTCTTCTGTCGAATGTTGAAAAAAACGTGCAGGAGGAAGAATTCCCGGAAATTGCGTTGCATTTCGAACGGAGCATTGCTGATCAAGGAAATCCTCGGTCTGAGCGATCGCGGAGTCGTCGAAGCGGTGAGCGAGAATCCGTATTTGGTACTTTCTCGGGTTCAAAAGTTTCCGGACGAAACCACCGTTCAATGCCTCGTTGATGACGCATTTCCGCAAGCGGCTTTCGGTGAAAGTGGTCAACCGCTTCAACGAGAAGATCATCGAATTGGCCAGGTAATTGCACAACACAAAAATTGCTCCGATTGCCATTGCAATCCTCGCTGCGAATCTGATCCGTTGGGAACAGGAGAGCGCAAAGCTTTTGTCGCTCTGTTTCCAGGGAATATTTTTCGGCAATGACTGCGATGAAAATACTCTTGCTTCTGTGTGACGGCATAACCGTCTCTGGTTCAGCATCCCCTGAATATTTTTGGAAATTACCGCTTATGAATGAAACACTCCTCATAGACCTCATTTAACGACCAGCGACTCGGTTCTTCGGGAGGACGACTGATCCATTTGCCATTGGTGAAGTCGGGGAATGCAACAGGCATACCGCCCATGGCAATCGACTGTTCCGAGAGACAGGTAACGCTCATCCATGCGGCACAATCATAGATGTCGATCGGAGGTGCCGTCTGTCTGCGGACCGCATCAAAAAATGCTTCGAGCACGAGTAAATCCATTCCATCATGTCCACCAATGACATTGTTTCTGTATCCCCTCCAGATCGGATGATCGTATTTGTCATGGAAGGATTCGACTTTGTCCCACTTATGAACGAGATAAGGATTTCCGGCAACATCAATTTCCTCATACCGGGGACTACTCCCTTCCACATAGATGCCTTTGGCATTTTCGAGCCAGATGCCTTTGGTACCCTGAACGCGGCAGTTTCGAGAATAGGGGCGAGGGAGAGAGATGCTGTGGGTCAGGGTGATATTTTCACCATTGGCACAGTGAATGATGGTCGTAACTACATCGCCTTCATTAAAGACCATTCCAGGAGATTTTGCGTAGCGTTCCATTGCCATGGAGAATCCGCGCGATTTGGTGGCATGGGACGAAAGCGTCAGGAAACGGTTTCCACGGTTGATACGAAGGATCTTCGCAATCGGTCCGAGACCGTGAGTCGGATATAGATCGCCGTTGCGGTGCATATTGTGAAGGCCGCGTTCGATGTTCTTATTCCATCCGCGAGCAATTTCATCCCCCAGATCATGTTCGTAACCGCATTCGCAATAAATCAGTTCACCAAAGAGACCTTGACGGACCATATTCATGACCATGAGTTCGTCGCGTCCGTAACAACAGTTTTCGAGCATCATACAGGAGACGCCGGTTGATTCCGAAGCATGGACCAGTTGCCAAAGTTCCTCGATAGAAGCAGCCCCACCGACCTCGATTCCTGCATATTTGTTCATCCGCATGGCTTCGCATGCGATTCGCAGATGGGAATTCCAAGAGGTCGGCACGAGAACCACATTGATATTCGGCGAAGCGATCAGTTCATGGTAGTTGCGATAAATGGCAGGCCTCGGAGCATTCCGTTTTTCAAAGATCCCGAGGAGTTTTTCAATACGCTCCTCCCGCAGATCGCAGATAGCCGTTACGGCGACTTCGCCGCGTTCCGCGAGAATAAAGATAGACTCCAGCAAAGTTTCTGCTCGCGCACCGAGTCCGATGATGCCGATACGAACCTGATCAATTTTTTTCTCCATATCAATCTCCTGTTATATAAATATTAAGGACACCTCTGAAAATTGGAAAACCGGGTTGAAAAATGCGCCTCGCATCCGCAACCTTACGCGCACCTGGTTGACTCTGTTCGCCAGACTGCATGAAAAATTCAGACGTAATTCATCTGCCCGTCTGATCCGATGCCAGCTCGATTTCCAGAATTGCGGCCTGAAGCGGGGAAATCCGGACGCGCCGTCCTTCCAGTTCCGCGTTGCCCGCCGCAAGCCTGACCTGAAGGATTTTCGAATCCGAATCCAATTCCGCCTCCACAGTTTTTCTGCGATGGTTGATGAGCGTCAGCCAGCCTTTGCCGGGGGCTTTTTCATTCCACCAGCGTTCGCATTGCGGGTCGGGCAGATCGACCGCCGGTTTCAACCCTGCGATGTCACGAAGTTCAGCGTAGATTTTCCATGCGGGGGACTCCTCGTTCGCATACGGAGTGACGGAGAGGGATTTTTCCAGCGGCATGGAGAGGAAACAGGTTTTTCCCGCTCCGCAATGATGCTTTACCATGGCCGGGGTTCCATCGGAGTACCAGGCGGCAGGCTCGGACACGAATTTATTGAAACAATTCCGGTATTCCGCGGAGATCGCACATTCGAATCCTCCGGAGAAACGCACAAGGTCGCGGGAGGTTTTCATCTTCATTTTTTCCATATCAGAGATGCCGAAGACCCGATCCATTTCCGTAAGGCTGACTCCTTCTCCGGACACATACAGCGTGCTTCCCGCGTTTACCGCGCCGATTATGGCTTGCCAGGCCGGTATGGAAATGGGCATGGAGTCACACCAGGATGGAGCAAGCAGCAATTTGTACTGGCTTAGCGCCTCGTATCCGGGACGCACGATGCGGGGAGCAATTCCCGCCTGGACACAAAGCACATAGCAGTTGAAAATTCCGGGCCAGTCATCCTGAAGATCGCTCACCAGAATGGCCGCTTCCCGGCGCAACTCCGGCATTTGTCCGCCGAATTGTTCCACAACAGTCCGGAAACGGCTCATTTCTCCGGCGACCGCTTTTACCGTGCCATCGGTTCGTGTCAGACCCAGCCCGTCATTTTCCATCTGGGCATCCCTGTAAGGCATTTCTCCGGCGCACTGGAAATCGCTGTAGCACCACCACAGGCATCCGGCGATTCCGTTGGCGAAGAGGCTGTACAAGCGCATTCGCAGAAAAGCGGCGCTCAGGGATTCGGAAAGATTGCTGTTGCCGAGGGTTCCTGTTTCTTCGCAGAGAACGGGGCGTTGTCCCAGATCGGAGAGGTAGCGGCTTTCCACGGTTGCATGGAGATTGGCGCGCAGATCGGTCGGACTTTCCAAAAAACATCCGGGCGTAAACAGCGGATAAGGATGGGTGGTCAGGAGGTCCAGCGCATCGGCGCTGTCGGAAATGCCCCACGGATTATGTGTCGAGGGAAGATGATGCAGTCCGTGCATGCCGGAACTGACGGGTGTTTCCGGATCATGAAGCCTCAGCTCCGCGGCCAGCGCATGCATCCAGACCCAGGCGGTCTCGGGCGAGTCGCAACAGTCGGCGCAATTCTGTTCGTTTCCATATTCCCATGCGAGAATTTCCGGCCGGCCCGCGTAACGGCGTGCAAAGGCCCGACAATAAAGCATCTGATATTTCAGCATGAAGGAATCCGAGAACAGATTCCTTCCGTTTTTCCAGCCCGGATTGAACAGGGTGCCGCTCATCCAGGCGGTCAGGAGGGCCACGATCAGTTTCAGATGATGTTTCCCGGCAAGATCCACCACGGTATCGAATTTTTCCAGGTGGGCCGCATCGACCATTTCAGGGTTGTTGTCCGGCGTTGTATTCCAGTCGTGACGCATACCGATGGTTCGTGGGATTCCATTGCATCCGGGAAGTTCATAGATCGGCTGGAAATCATCCCAGAGCGGAAAGATTCTCACCGTATCCATTCCGAGTTCACGTATTTGTGCGAATTCGCGGTCGATTTCAGCGGCGTCGAACTTGCGCCACATCTGTACGCCATTCCGGCGGGGCCAGTAATTGACTCCGAGAAGAAAGGATTTTGTCTGATCCATATTCGTCATGCTTTCTTTAGTGGTTTATTTTCTGTTGTTTGCTTTCAGTTCTTTAAATGGAGTTGGTATTCCATCGAAATGCAATCGGAGCCGTTCATTTTCCATTTCAGAAACGGTCTGATGGAGGATGACATCCTCATGCGCCTTTTTCGATTTCTTTTACGAAATAAAGAGGGTTATTCTTCAGCGCGACCAATGCTTTTTCCCACATGTCCCGAACATCCATCAGATAACAGTCCGCTGCCAGTATTTTCCCCTTCCGGAGATGTTCGCCGTCCATGA
This sequence comes from uncultured Lentisphaeria bacterium, assembly GCA_937888615.1. Classification (GTDB taxonomy): domain Bacteria; phylum Verrucomicrobiota; class Lentisphaeria; order Victivallales; family Victivallaceae; genus UBA5239. The sequence continues at coordinate 9,760 of CALABZ010000009.1, forward strand.
GCGCATCCAGCCTCGCATACATCTGAGTCCAGCCGCTGAAGTTATGGCGGCGGACCCGCATCCGTGTTTCGCCGCCGTCCGGCAGAAGAATGCGGTAGTCGACCGGACTTGTGAACAGGTAAAAAGGTTCCACCAGTTCCTCTACCGCATGCATGGAGGTGTTCGGAGAAATTCCACAGCCGATGAACAGAATCCATCCGCCGAGTTCGCGCAATCTGCGGAACGGAGAACGCGGGCCGCAAGGGGTCGTGTCCTTGAAATGATCCCCGAGAAGCCATTCCGCGTTCTTTCCGACGCCGGACACCGAATGAGTCGGGTGAATGCTTCTGATGGTTCCTGGACGTTTCCGGAAATATTCCGGAAGGGCTCCCACACAGCATGGGGTGTTCCGTAAATCGAACACAGGATGTTCGATGCCGACGTCCCGGTAGGACAGCGCCGGGAACAGAAGCGTGCCGTCCGGACCAAGTGCTTCCAGAAGTCCGCGGACGACGGTTTCGGCGCCGCCCGGAACATCTCCCAGCGAACGCAGGGATGAATGCACAAGAAGATTATTGTTTTTTGGTAAGCCCAGTTTCCTCAAATCCATTTTGATCTGTTCGATCGCGGAATCCATAATGTTTCTCCACTGGCGGTATTTTTTCCTATGTGGAAGCGAGGAGCTCCGGCGCGACTCAGCGCAGCCCGATCACTTTCCATGTTTCAGTTCCGGGGCGGGAACTTGCCTCGTTTTTGAAGTCACTTCAACCGATTTTCAAACTGTCTCCAAATCCGGAACGCATCCAGACGCAAAGCGTGTTGTCTTCCCTGAACAAATTTCCGGCGGAAGCATAGTCGCACAGCCGCGTCCCATCGGCAAGTTTCCATACCAACTGAAAACCGGGAAGTTTTTCCGTTTTCATGGTTGTACATTCCGGGACGGGGATATCCACATCTTTCGTAAGCCGGGAATCCTGCGCCAGAACGATCGAACCGCAGCGGAAAGCGACACGTCCGCTTCCGCCGGGATCGCGAAACAATTTCGGAGACAGGTCAAATGCAATCTCAACCACGTCATTATTTTTCCATTCCCTGGTCAGAACTAAATAGCTCCCCGGAACGGCCGGTCTATGTTTCCCGCAGACAATGATACCCGCCTCCGGATTCTGCCATGCCGGAATCCGGAGTTGAAGCGAAAATGTCTCCGGCTCCGGTAGAAATATCGCAATACGGACGGTCGATTGGAACGGATATCCGCCGGAAACCGATAACTTCGCATGATTTGCGCCGGGCGTCTGGAAAGTAATATCCATGTCCTCGTAAAAATTCAGCTTCGGACCTGTGCCTGTCAGGAACGCTGCGGCGGGGAGTGCCATGGCCAGCGCCTCGGGGCCCTGGGCCAAACAACAGTCATGTCCATCGAATGGCGTTTGGAATCCTCGAAGTATCTGGTCTTGCGCGGGACGTTTCCAGGCGGTGTTTCCATTAAGGGGAGTCGGGTTGCCGTGAATCCATGCGGTTCCGTCCGGCTTCATGGCTCCGAGAATTCCATTGTAAAGACTGACTTCCATTTCATCGGCTATGGTTGAGTCTTCGGTGAGCCGCAGCATTCTTTCGCAATAGTGAATCCAAGTGGTTGTAACGCAGGTTTCGCCGAGTGTTCCGGCATCGTTCCTGCATTGTTTGAGCTTCCCATCGTCCCAGTATTCTCCCCAGATGTCCTTGAGGCCTCCGACTCCGGTAATGAAGATTTCGCGATCGCGGACCATCCTGTAGAAATTTTTTACGGCCTGGAAATAAACGGGATCCGGAACTTCTCGATACAGTTCAAGCAGGCCCTGAAAACAGGACATCATTTCATAGGCTTTTCCGTTGGCGAGCTCCCCGGGCGGCACGGAAGCACAGGCCGCCTTGAAAATATTATGCTTTTCCGAACACCCGGTATCGGCAATCCACCTGGCGTAGTCCAGATACTTCCTTTTTCCGCAGATCCGGTAAAGCCCGAGAACCGCAGACAGGATCGAAGAGGCCGCCAAGCCATCGTGACAACCGCAATCGAGGATATTTTTCTTGTCGGGAGCGACTTGCTTCATCAAGTGATCGACCATTCTTTCACAGGCATTTCTCACGCATGGGTCCTTTTCGACAAGGTCATGATAACGGAGAAGGGCTGTCAGGACATATTTCCGGCCCCAGATGTCCCATCCCCCTGTCTGAAGCTCTACTGGATAGCTGCTGATACAACCGTCAGGCGTCTGTGTGGAAAGCATATCTTTCACTGTATTCCGGATAATAACGGATAGTTCGGGATCGTTTACGGCACTCTGGGAAAGGATCAGCGAACGTACGATTTTACCCCAGAATTCGCATCGCCACGCATCGTCGTGCTCATTCCTGAAACGGAAGGGGTCGACGAGATGGGAATAGTCGATTTTTTTCAGACGATTTTTAACCGAGAGCGAGATTGCTTTGCCGAGAGGTCCTTTCAGGTGAACCTTACCGGGGGCAAAAGAAACAAGATTGCAACTTTCCATATACTCTTTCTTTGTCATTTGATGTAAAAAACAGGACTTCCTTTAATGAAGGAAAATGGGGAAAAATCCGATAACCGGCCGGAAAGTTCCGGCGGGTTTGTTACGGTTGCGTTTTTTCGATTTCCTCTGCGAAATCTTTTTCCGAACGGACTCCGCTGATTCCCCGCAACCGGATGGTAAAGCTGAACTTTTTGCCCGGCGGAATGCTGAATGGGGAATTCGGGAGAACGTCATGAATACTCGTTCCGTATCGGCTTCGTGGAAATTCCAATGTATAGAGGCGGTGTTTTCCCATATGATCTCCCTCGGAGTTGAACCAGACGTAACCGTGCGTAATCGCGGCGTCTCCGAGGATGGCCATTCCGACTCCTGTTTTCGGATCGAAGGCTCCCGCCCAATGATCCTTCAAGGAAAAGTTCTGTCGTTCATAATGAATTGGATTTGACTTTGAAAAACGGGTTTCGGGAAACAGGTGATCTTCGACCGCTGGAATGCAGAGCGTGTCGTTTTCCTGTTTGTCCGGACCGATTGCCGGCACCAGACGTCCACGCCAGGCGAACTGGTAGTGGGAAGGATCATCCGACTGCATCCCTTCCGGCAGCAGGTTGGAGATTTCATAGCTCATTTCGAATTCAGAAGACGCGGCTTTCAACGACATCGTCCGGGTAATCTGGAATGGGCGGTCCGGAAAAGTCGTGGAGATCGCTATGGACACGACATCCGGAGACAGTTTGACAAAGTTGATATCCCAATCCGCTAACGAAACCGCCCAACGTCCCATGGCGTCTTCATCGGAAAAGCCGCCGTAGTCCACCTGTCTTCGAACCATTTCACGGGAGATTTTTTTCGACATCCTGTCAACTTGCGGCAGTGCATTGGCATAGCTTCCCGGATCGAGACATTCCATGCCGTGGACCTTGAAGGAAAACAGTCGTCCGGCGGTTTCCGTAAATCCAACCGAAATCGTTCCATTGTCAAGAACAAATCCGGGATGCCCCTGAAAAACGACCGGATTGACTTTGACCTTGAAGTCTTTCATGTCGCCCGCCTGCGCCGCTTCTTCCGCCAGTTTCAAGTAATACTCGGCCCGGTCATAGCAGGCGGATTGGTCCGCCATTCCGGCCCGTTCGAAAAGCGCCTTCTGCAGATTGTTCCTGAAATCCCGTGTCTGGGCCAACTTCTGTTTCAACAGTTCCCGGCGTGTTTCCTTCAAAAGAATGAACGCCTTTTCCCGCTCTTTCGCCGTATAGGATTTTCCCTGCTGGATGGATTGAAAGAAGTCGTCGATCGGTTTGAGCAAAGATGGTTTCCCGGCGCATTGATCCCGGAGTTTTTTCAATTCCTCCAGTTGTGCATCGGAGTTTAGAAAAAAACGCCGGATGAATTCCTTTTTTTCTCCTTGCCGGGAGACTTCAATACGAACTTCATTCAGCCCCGGCTTTTCAAGGGTGAAAGGAATATCCAGGGAACCGTTTTTTTCGACTTTTCCTGCGTTTTTTCCGTTAATGGAAACAGTCGTGCCTTCGGCGGCATATATTTGGAAAACAACCTCCGTGAGGTCCGTATGACTATTGTCCATCGGGGTGGAGAGCACCAGCGAGACAGGAGGCAAGTTGAAATTCTCAATTTCATTGCCGAGCTTTTCGCGGAGCCGGTAAAGAAGGCGGGCATCATTCCGGTAGCCAAAGGGCATGTCAGGCAGCAGTTCCAACAAGATTTTCTTCGCCTTCTGCATATATGCCGCCGAAGGCACGGCTGTTTCCTGCAGTAGTTCCGACAAGATTTCCTTCACCCGCTTTTTCCCTTGCCCCGGGAAAGCCCGGTCGATTTGTTTCTCCAGTATTTTCATGTAGTCGAAGTCGTCGATCCCCTCTCTGATTTGCATGGAACGGAGGGAAGGAACGATATGTTCGCCTTTTTCCCTTGGCGGATAAAAAATCGTCGCGGCACCGCACTTTGAAGTCTTATCCATCTGTGTCCATGGGTTTATTCCTCGCGGAGCCCATGTGGTATTCCACAACAGTCCTCCATCGCCGTCCGCGAAATATATCTGCCACGGATAAAGCCGTGTCCGTATGTAATCGTGATCGTCCAGGCAGACGGTCCAGTTGTAATACCATATTTCTCCACCCTTTTCGTGGACTTTCTTCTGGAGTTTCGGATTCACGAATCCGGGAGCCAGTGAAACACACCACGAGTTGACATATCCCAATGTATTGCATACCTCTTTCGTGATGAATATTTTCAGGTCCGGAGCCGCTTGATGGAGGGCATTGGTGATCTTTGCCAGATCGGCATGAACCTTTGGTTCGGGTTCGTCAAAAAGATAGGCATAGAAATGAGCCTCCGGAAATTTCGCCCGGACATGTTCGGTATATTGCTTCGCAAAGTCACCGGCGTATTTCAGACCTTCCGCAGAAAGCCATGGCACATTCGCGAAAGGAGATTTTCCCGGATTGGAGCGGTCTTTCTGTCCATAACACCAGCCGTCATAATCTCCCAGGAAATGCAAGGGCGGCATGACAAAGGATCTCCTTCCCTCGGATATCCAAGAGGAGACGACCCTGTCGAATTCCGACCAGTCCGTGATTTTCAATGACCCGTTTTCGATCGTCCATTTCGGGATCGGAGGGTACTGCGCTTGATTTCCGCTCATGCGGTGTTCCTTGAACAACCCCATGATGTCAGCGGTGATTTCGGGCAGCGGACGCTGATCCAGCAGTCGATATTCCGGCTGATTGGGCCATGCATAAAAGAATGTCCGCAGCGCGGGGGAGTCGGGCAGTTCAAAGTTCCGGACTTTTACTTCTACGGGGATTTCTGCCAGCACATCGTCCTTTTCCAGTATGGAAATACGGCCACGGTAGATTCCGGGACGCTGTCCCTTCGGAACGGTGACCGTAACATAAAGCGGCAGATTTTCTCCCGGCTGGACGTTGAAGGAGGAACCGGACAACAGCGGATCGGCATTCCACCCTTTCAAGGTTGGATTGTAATCGGGGGATTTCAGCTCGATAAAGCCTACTCTTCTGCAGGAAAATGCCGAGGCGGGAAGCGAATCCTTCTCATGGTTCAATCCTGAAAAACGGAGGGAAACCGCATCCAGTTGTTTTTTGGCTGCAAGACAGATCAGGAACGGTTCCGCTTCATTCGCGGCGCAGCTTAGAAAGATGGAGGTTTCGGGGACCATTTTCTGCGGCATGCCGGTCATGGAAGGTTTCAGATAGGCGGCTTCCTGCCAGAGCGTGAAGTCGTTTGTTTTCAGCAGCAGGGACGCAATTTTTTCACTCTGCTTTTCTTCTTCCATGGGCGCGAAGAAAAAATCATCCAGGAAGGCCTCGATTTTGCCCGATACCCAGAATAATACGATGATGCGTGTTGTTCCCTCCGGAGGATAGAACTCGTCCTTCAATTCATTCCATTGGCCGGGAACGATGGCCGAAGACGGGAAGCGGTAGGAAATGATCTTCCCCTTGGCGTCCATGAACCCGATGCTTGCTGAAATGCGTGCCTTTTCTCCGGCGGAAACGACATAATTCCAAGCGGCGAAACGGTAGCGTCGGCTGCCGGCGTAAGGTAAATCGTTCAGGTTGATGAGAATGGAGCCTTCTTCCGTATCGGAGGCGCAATGGAAGGAATATTTCCCGGTCCTTGCTTTGGCGGAACTACGCCGGTAAGTGAAATGATCCTTCCCTGTGTAGTTGTTTTTTCCCATCCGGGGGATTACGTAATATTCAAACAGTTGAGGCCCTTCGAAAGAAGGATTCCACATCAGGTTGCCATCGGTTCCGGCGGTCTTCGGCAAACTTTTATCCAGAACGAAATCTTCCAGTTCAGCTTCAAAGATTCCTCTGAGATAAACAATGATTTCTGTCGATTCGGTTTTTTCTCCCAGACGGAACGGATAAAGGAATTTCTGCTCTCCCGTCTCGGAGAATTCCAAATTCTGTGACCAATAACTTTTGACAATTTTTCCCGTTTGGTCCAGTTGGTTGACCCGTACAATCAGTGAAGAACCTGGGGTGAAGGAAAGAAGCGAATAACGGAACAGAAAGTAATAATTGACATTGGGGGACAGCGGTTCCATTTTCTTGAAAATGAGGGATGTCACCCCATTTGCTTTGTCGGAAGCCAGCCGGACAATGTTTGCCCCATCCTCTTTTTTGTCAAAAATGGTTTTCAGGGAGACAGAAGGACTCTTGTCAGTGACAAATTTATCGAAAACCGGGTCGCCGGCATCTTTCCGGTTCAATCCCCCGTTCACCAGAAGATTGTCCGCGGATGTCGAAAGTGCAACAGCTATGAATAGACTACAGATCAAACCTTTCATCGGATTCAGTCCTTCGTTTGGGGGTTGTACGTATCAAACATGCTTCCCCAGTAGGAGTACATGCCCAAAGTTCTCATTTTTGTATACTGCATCCAAGTCACATGACCGTCGAAACAGTTGTAATTGGAACCGTTGGCATGCCGCCACGTGAAACTGCCGGCTTGCGGATTGAAAAACTGCGGATCGCCGTTTTTCTTGATCTCAAGTATGAATTGTTTTTTCGAGGGCTGCTTTATGTTCTGAATCTTCGCATTGCGGATGTTTACTCCGTCGCTGCCGACATTTTGACTCGGAGAGTATTGTGCAATATAGGTATTGACGCTGTAACTGATGAAATAGCTATTTAACGGTTCCGAGCCGGCAGAAGGACAATTGAACAGGTTATCGAGAACTTTGTGTTTGCTCGCCAATTGATAATGTTCCGCGCCGGGCATAAGCTGATAGCCCACATAGGGGGCAAGACGGCAATACCATGTCGGGCATCTTTCCGATCCGTTCCCGTTCCAGACGCTCGCCGTACCGTCATCCCGGCCGAACGGGATATAGTCGTTGTAGTCCATTGTATACGCGGCTGTATTTATCCCATGTTGTTTCAACTGGTTGGTACAGCTGATTGCCAAAGCCTTTTCGCGTGCCTTGCTCAAAGCGGGAAGAAGCATGGCCGCAAGGATGGCGATGATCGCAATCACCACCAAGAGCTCTATTAATGTGAATTGAATTTTCTTTTGATCTGGTTCTTTCATCCTACAGTTCATCTTTTTGTCGGAACTTCTCTTTTTCATGTCGTCCTCCTTTTGCTGTCATCTTAAATCAGAATACGATTTGCAGAAAATCTTTTGCATTAGTATAATTATAATCCTGTGGTGATTTTTTTCAAGATTACTATGAAGTGCTGATGCCGAAAAAATGCGCAAACAGAACGTTTGGCCTATTGAAATTTTATGCTTTCTGAACTATATTACTTTGGAGGGAAAAAATGCCCAAGACAGTTCTTCGCGATATCGCACAATATGCCGGGTGTTCAGTCACTCAAGCTTCCACGGCTTTGAATAATATGCCGCGCGTTGCGCCGCAAACCCGGGAACGGGTACAGGAAGCCGCAAGGAAACTCGAGTATCGTCAGCGCACGGGGAGGATAGCCGTTACTGGCGAGTTGTCCGGGATGGTGATGATGAAGCTCCGGGAAGCGGGCATGGAACCTGTATTCATGAACCCGTTTGACCCGCGCTGTGAATATCTTTTTGACGGTGTCCTTCATATCGGATACAATGACCTCTGCGCCAGAGAATGGGCGGAAAAGTACCGTCTTCCGCTCGTAACGGTCAATGACTATGGAAATAAACTGGAAAATATCAGTTCGTTTCTTCCGGATGCCTTTCTGGAAATGAACTTGTGTATCAGGCATCTTGCTGATCTGGGGCATCATCGGCTCGTCCGGCTTTGCCATAAGGACCCGGGGGGACCGCGTTATCAGCTGCGTGGCAAAGCCGAGTTCTATAAAACCGGCGCGATGCTGGGATATCCTCCGGAAAACCTGCTCAATATCCATTTCAGCGGAGAACTTCCCGCGCTGAAAGCCGCCATCGGGGAGGCTTTGAGGTTCAGGGCAACCGGATTCATTGTCATTCATAATGATTCCTCATGTGATATCCGGAAGATCTTTCACGGATTCGGTAAACGTGTTCCCGAAGATGTTTCCCTGATTGTTCTGGACGATACTCCGTATTCGGCAAAGTTCGGTCTGACCGGCTATACGATCGACTGGGATACCTTGATAGACGAGGCGATTCTGAAGTTGTTCATGACCATTCAGGGACCGTGCGAGCCGGAACAAGTCCTTGTTCCCGGCAGATTGATCGTTCGTGAGTCAACGGGGAGGGCTCTTTTATGAAAACAAAACTTTCCGACATTGCGACGGAACTGGGCGTTTCCGTATCCCAGGTTTCGCGTGCTCTTTCGAACCAGAAACGGGTATCACCCGAGCTGGTGAAACGAGTTCGAAGCGTGGCGGAACGGCTCCATTACAGGAATCTTTCTCCGGTTCATCGGAAGACCGTTGCGATCCTTTGCAGGGAATTCGATATGGAAACCGTAGAAGAAGTTCGGAAACGTGTCCGTAAGCTGGAAGCGGCAAGAAACAAGGTCATGGTCCTGTATGAAGACCGTGCAAGCATACTCGACAGATTCGTATTCGATTCTGTGATTGACATGAGAACCCGTCCATCGGAAAAATCCTGAAAATTCAGTTTTGGCATCCATTTTTCTCTATGATTGGGATGGCTATGAACGCGGTGGGACAGCGAGGTTCTCATTCCCGTAAAAATTTTCCGTAGTCGCAGACAAGCAATCTGTAAGGGAGTTCATCCTCATCAATTTCCGGAAAACGCAACTGCGGTTCCAGACAGATGTTGTCGGTATGATCATCATTGACAAATGAAACTTCCCCGATCATGACAGGACCAGTCCCATTTTCCGCGTGAAAGGTGTGGTAGAGTCCGGGTGTAAGAGAAATGCTTTCACCGGGTTCAAGCAGAAGTTTTTCACCGGGTCTGACTTCACAGCGGACACCGTCCCGTGCGACAATCACCGTCTGTTCCCCGTCAAGTTGATTATCTTCGGTATGGCAATAGAGCTCAAAGGAAAGTCGTCCGCCCGCCCGATTGATGATGTCTTCCGTTTTAACCGCATGATAATGCATCAGTGTCAGCTGGTTCTCCCGTGAAATCATGATTTTCTCCGCGTAGGGTTTCGGATATTTCCGGCTACCGGTCAACCCGTTGCGGATCGTAAACAGGAGCAATCCTTCCTTGAGAAAATTCCCTTTCCCGAAGTCGGTTATATCCCATCCGAGTTCACAGTCGAGAATCTCATTGATCTCGTCACCTTTGTCCCGCCAGTTTTCCACAGACCATGAGGCGAACGGGGGCAAATGGAAATGATTGATCCTGAAAAATCCTTCGGCTTCGCGAATGTAGCGATTGATGTCGGAACGTTTCATGCAGCACAGTCCTTTTGTAATTTCTATTTGATTGTTTTTTTATGGGTGAACCCGTCATCCGGATCCCGTACCGTTTACAAACCGTTTCCGTTCTGTTCTGCTTTTGCCGCTTCCCGCAGCCGGTACCGAAATTCCCGTGGCGCGGTACCATGCCGCTTCCGGAACAAACGATTGAAGTTTGCCAGGTTGGTAAATCCGCAGAGATTCGCGATTTCCGCGATTCCGAGGGAAGTGTCCGCCAACATCCGTTCCACCTCGGCTAAACGAAAGTCCATCAGATATTCAGAAAAGTTTTTCCGGACCATCCTTCGCAGCATGCGTCCAAAAACATCAGGAGAGACCCCGGCGGCTTTTGCTGTTTCCGCCAGATAAATCCGCTTTTGAAAATGGGCGTGGATATATTCCAGACCGCGCTTGAGCCGTTGGGAATCAAAGTCATTCAACCCTCCCGGCAGCGGATTTTCAAGAGTTCTATAATTCGAAACAGCAAGTTCAGCCAGAATCATCAGGAGTCGGGGTACTTTGAAAAGTTCCGGCGCATTATGCAGCGCATGTATTTTTTCAGCCATCCCGCGGCTGTCTTCCAAGCGGAAGACAACCCCCTGTGAGGCGGCTTCCAACAGGATTCGCACCGGGGACATTTCCCTGAGTTGAACGATGTCGCCAAACCCCTGCCGGGAAAATTTGATCACAAGGGACTGGGAATTGCCACGGTTCGGGGCCGGCACGGTAATGTAATTGTGTGGAAGATTTCTGCCGAACAAAGCAAGATGTCCTGGTTGAAATAATTCAAGTTTCCGTCCGATCAGAATGCTGCCGGAACCCGCCTCCACATAAGTCAACTCGAATTCAGGATGATAATGATAAACACAACGAAGTTTTGGACCGGACACAACTTCGGTCGTCACTCCGGTCCCCATGAGCCCGACTTCTTCGAAAATCGGAGATTTGATCCGTTCCCGTCTCATCTTTACTCAATCCTTTTCTCTGCCGCGGGCGACAGTTTTTTTCAGTTTTTTCGGACTCTTTCGCATGGGAACCGTTGCTAAAAATTCCGTGACTTTTTCCAGAGACGGAATGCCCGCGATTGAATTACGCCGCATAACGGCGCAAGCCGCGGTTCCGGTCGCAAGCCGGACAGACTGCTCTGGACCGTATCCACCGGCCAGACCTGCCAGAAATCCTGCAATGGAGGCATCTCCTGCGCCGGTGGTCCCCGCGGCCCGTACACGGCAGGCCGGCAGCCAAAATTCACCTCCGGTCCAGTCCTGCCATTCGGGACTGATCTTTCGCAGGATTTTCAGCCGTTCCGGATCGGACGATGAGCGGAAATAGATCCCGTTTCTGCCCAGTTTGATCATGACGGCACCGCAGCCGCAGTCAAGAAGAAAATCCGAAATTTCATGCAGTATTGCGCCGTCTAGAATGCCCTGTTCCCGCCGGAGCATGAATAGAAGTTCATCAATGCTGGGCAGGAAAAAATCGGTGTGCGGCAGGACATTCCGCAAATAATGGACCCAGTCCATGTCATAGGAAAAACTGCCGGGCGAAG
>CALABZ010000010.1 GCA_937888615.1 uncultured Lentisphaeria bacterium
CATGGCCGTGATCCATTATTTGTTCCCAAATTTCCTGTTTTATTTTCAGGACAGCGTTAACAGTCCGTTGCTGGTTATTTCCCTGGTGGTTTATACCATATCAGTGGCATTTATCTTCATGTTCTTCACCATGATCCGATTGCGGCGCATGGACCTGTCTGCTATACAATAATGTACGTTTCAAGTCATATTTCCAGAGGTGTTAATGAAAAAGCATAAGCTGTTCCGCAGTATTTTTGTCGCTGTATTATTGGGTTTGGTCCTGTCGGTTTCCGGAGGGGATTCGGTCATTCGAACGGTTGACGCCGCGGCCTGGGAACGGGAACTGGCGGCGATGCCGGTCAAAGCGGTGCTGTTTCCGATCCGGCAGGCGGTTATTTCAGCGGAAGTGGACAGTCAGGTATTGTCATACAGTTTCAAGGAAGGTGTAAGGTTTGAAAAGGGCGACCTGCTGGTTACGCTGAACTCCAGCAGTTACCAGCAACGGCTAGAGAAAGCCAAGTCCGCGGTTGCCGAAGCGGAAGCCGGGCTTACCCATGCCCAGAAGGCGCTTGAGCGGAACAAAGACATGTATAATCAGGGGATTCAGGGGTTGCAGGAGCTGGAACGGAGTGAGCTGGACGTGGAAGTGAGTTTGTCGAAAGTGGCGTTTAATAAGGCGAATTTGAAGATGGCCGAGATTGATTATGCCGGGTGCAAAGTTATCGCGCCGTTCAGCGGGCGGATTGTCCGGAAGCTGGTGCAGGAATATGAATTTGTTCGTTACGGTACTCCGTTGGTCAGCATTATCGACGACCGTCAGGTGCTGGCGGTGATGCATTTGCCTTCGGCTGACAAGAAAAACCTGAAAGTCGGTCAGGAAATGAAGATCAAAATCGACGAAACCGGTAATATTCATTTCGGCAAAGTATATGAAATTTCGGCGGAGGCGGACCCCGCCAGCCGGACGTTTGAAGTGAAAGTGGTTCTTGACAATATGGATGGGCGTTTGTCGTCCGGTTGGTCCGGGCAATTGGTAAAAGACGCTCCGGAAAAGAAGGCGGAGTAAGGAGATATGGCAGCCGAAAACAGAGATGATGCCCAGCGGTTAAAGGGTAAGTTAAATGTTGTGTCGGGCATCTTGAGGCTTGGGCACGAAGCGTTCAAAAAAGAAAATCTCGGGGCGTTGGCGACTCATGTCGTCAACAATAGTCATATGGTGCTGCATTTTGACCGTTCGGTGCTCCTGGACACTCGTGGAGGATGGCCGAAAGTCCTGGCGATTGCCGGACAGACCGACGTCAACCTGAACTCCGAGTACAGCGGTCATGTTGTTAATCTGGCGCGTGCATTCAAACGGCTGGAGAAACCGGTCGTCGTAACCGAGGAACTGTTGAAGGAGAGCGGAGCCAACCTGGGAGCGCTTGAGGCCCTCTCTTATTTGAAAGGGTTTGCCAAGGTTGTGATTATCGCACCGATTTATGCGTTGAGCCGCGATGAAAAGTCGGACCCGTTTCTGTGGATCATGGAATTTGAGGAGGAAGAACAGGCCCGGGCCGCCGTCAGTGTCTTGCCGCTGCTTTGCCAGCATTACAGTGAAGCGTTGTTTTATGTGCTGTTTGAGAAGAAAAGCGCGATCGGCAGCATGCTTAATCCAAAAAAAATACTGCGCCCTTCGCGAGTGCTGTTGATCCTGGCGGTAGTGTTTTTGTTTTCGTTGATCGTGGTGCGTATTCCGCACAACGTGTCGGCGGAGTTTGAAGTGATTCCGGGGGACGAGGGGTACTATTATGCGCCATTTGACGGGATTATTGAAAAGTGTAATTTCAGCAGCGGCGACATGGTGAAAAAGGGAGCGGTCATCCTGTCCTATAATATTGAGGACCGAAATTTCGACCTGATGAACGCCGAGAATATTCTGAGCAAAACCAAGGTTCAATTGGATCAGGCTCAGATGAGCGCGTTCCGCGATCCGCGCCAGCGTGGCCAGGTACGGCTGCTTGAACTGCAGCAGCAGCGTGCTGAAATCAGTATCGAAAAAAATAAATGGTATATCCGGCAGAGTACCATCAGGGCGGAAAATTCCGGAATGCTTGACATTGGCGATCGGGAAAAAATGGAGGGGCGCGCGGTTCGTTCCGGCGAGAAATTGTTTGAAATTCTGGGAACCGAAAACCTGTTGGCGCAGGTGGAGCTCAATGAACAGAATGCTTCGGTGCTGGACGGGGAAAATACCCGCTACGCGCTGTATCTGCATACCCGCCCGGAAGTGCCGCTAATCACCGGCAAAGTGGTGTCGATCAGTCCGAAACCGATCCTGACGGAACGCAAGACGTTCTGTTATCAGATCAAATTGGAACTGTCGCCGACAAATGAAAAGCTGATCTGCGGTATGCGCGGGGTGGCACGGGTTTCCGGGCCGAAAGTCAGCCTCGGATATTATTTATTCCGCAATATCGTGCTCTGGTGGCGGCGTGTTTAAACGCAGGCAAGGTTAAGCATGGAATCAGCCCCGGAACAACGCAAAGTCTATACCGGCACACCGCGCCGGGATCTCCAGTTTTATCGCGGTCCATTGGATCATGCGGGAAATCCGACATGGAGCCTGTACGATCCGATCAGTGACATTTACTACCGCCTGAATGAGGAAAATTATCACATTATTGCGGCGCTTACCTCGAACATGGAGCTGGAGGAATTCCAAGCGAAGCTTAAATCGCTCGGGATGCCGGTATCCCGCCAGAAGGTCATGTCCGTAATTGTATTCCTGAACAACCACAATTTGCTCCAGCCGGTTTACGGACAGACCGAAATGCGGGTCGCCAAGCAACGGGCGCTGAAACAGAAAATGTTGGGAACCCGGATTTTGTCCAATTACCTTTTTCTCCGGGTGCCGTTGGTCAATCCGGACCGTTTTCTCAACCGGACGGCGGATATGGTGCATTTTATTTTCAACCGCTGGATGCTGACCACATTGGTGCTGTTGGCGGTGTGGGGATATATCTGTGTGATCAGCAACTGGCAGAGGATTGCCGAACAGTTCATCAATACCCTGAGTTTCCAGGGATTGATCCGTTATTCACTGGCGGTGATCGTGATCAAGTGCGTCCATGAGTTCTGCCATGCCTACACGGCCAAGGCTTATGGAATCCGGGTCCGGCGGTTCGGGGTGGCGTTTATCTTTTTCTTTCCGAGGCTGTTCACGGACCTGACCGACTCCTGGCGGTTATCAAGCCGGAAACAACGTTTTATGATCGACAGCGCGGGGATCGTCAGCGAAATCGTTATCGGCGGTATCGCGGCGCTGTTGTGGGCGAACGCGGGTCCGGGGGCGGCGCGTTCGATTTGTTATTATATTTTTACCGTCAGTATTTTGAACACGGCGCTGGTGAACGGCAATCCGTTCATCAAATATGACGGATATTTCATCCTGTGCGATATTCTGGGGTTGGACAACCTTCAGTCGCGCAGCGCGGAGATTATCAAGCGCGGCTGGCGCCGGATATTTTTCGGTATCCAAATGGGAGACCCCGACCCAATGTTGAGGGGAACCGGACGGCTGATGGCGGTACTTTACGGTATCGGGGCTTTTGTTTACCGGTTCTTTCTTTACACGTCGATCATCCTGATTGTGTACTTCAAATTCACGAAAACCCTTGGGATTATCCTGTTGGGGTTGGAAGTTTATCTACTGATTGTCAGACCGTTTTATATGGAGGTTAAAACGATTATGCATATGACGAAAAAGACCAAGCGGGCAAACGTGATCGGTTCGGCCATCGGTTTCCTGATCATCGTATTGATTATCACGCTGCCGCTGCCGTGGAATCTGACGATGCCCTGTGAGGTGAAATCGGGAGAGGCCGCCATGATCTATGCGCAGATCGACGGTTATCTGGATTCCCTGAACGTCCGCAACGGCCAGCGAATTCTGAGAGGGGATTTGATTTTTACTCAAACCAATCCTTATCTGGACTGGGCGGGTCGCGAGGCCATTCTCGACAAAATGCTCGGGAGCGCGGAATTAGATCTTTCACTCAGCGATACCAAGACGATGTCGGACGCGCGGGTGCTCTGGCTGGTGCTCCAAAACAATGTGGCCAATCTCCAGGAACTGACCCGCAAGAAGAGCCAGTTGAAAGTGTTCAATCCGCTGGACGGAAATTTTGCCTTGCACGATATGCACCTGAAAGAAGGGAAATGGCTCCGCAAAGGGGAAGTCATCGGTGAAGTGGTCGATTCGTCAAGCCGGAAAATTGTAGCTTACGTGCGTGAGAACGATTATAAAGGCATTCGTCCCGGTACCCGTGCCACGATCGCGTTAAAAGACCAGTTGACCCGGCATAATGGTACCGTCATTTACGCCAGCCCGCTGCCGGCATTGCTCCAGGCCTCGCCATTACTGAATGTTTTCGGGGGGCCGCTGCCGTGTATTCCGGTGGAGGGAACCAATCTGTACCAGCCGCTGGAGCCATACTACCAGATTGAAATCGAGCCGGACCGCCAGTCGGACCTGCCGATTGGGCGCAGCGGCACGGTTTGGCTGCGGCGCTACTCCTCAATCGGCGGCAATGCCATGCGGGCGGTCCTTTCGGTTCTGCAGAAGGAACTGACGTTCTAGTTCAGCACCTGGCTGCGGTTGAGTTCGTACAGCGCGGCGTTCATGGCCCTGCGCATCAGTTGCGCGTACAAACTGGTATCCTTGCCGACCCGGGCGTAAATCCAATGGACGATATAATCCTTGTCGCGGTATTTATAGGTCCAGACGGTTTTGCCGCTGGCGCGTTCGACCAGTGCGAAATTCACCCACAGTTCGTTGCGTGAATAACCCATCGGCGCGCCGAGCAGCCAGAAGACCGGAGCGGCGATATAGGTCACACAATACGAGAACATGACCCCTTCGTAATGGAGGTTTGAAAAACTTCCCTGGAAAAGGTAGTCGGTATTCGCCTGCGCGGGTAAATTTGCCCGGGTGACGCGGCTGAACATGCCGGAGGCCTTCAAGCTGAATTCGGCGGCGGCGGCCAGATCCTGGGACGGTGTGGTATGGAAATAGCCCAGCGTCACGAATTCATCGCTGACCTCGGGCTCCTCCTTGCCAACCCAGCCGAAAGGCATCAGCGGGATCATGCCGAACCACAGCGAACCGGTGTCCCCGTAAGGATAATCCCTGGCCTCGCCCTGAAGCGAAGGATCCACGTATTTCAGGCCGCGCTGGTCCATGAAAGGAAGGACGGCGATGCTTTTGCCGCAGTCCTTCGCGATTTCCAACATCGGCCCGGGTGTTCCGGTATAATCGAACCGGGCGGAGTTGGTGCATCCGCCCGCGATCGCGGCGACAAGCGCCGGGAACAGAATCAGTAAAAATATTTTTTTCATATCCGACCTCCTGCCGGTATCTTACCAGCCGACGATGTTGCGGGTTTTGCGGGTGCCGAAAGGCTTGTTGTACGACCAGATGACGCGTCCGGTTCTGATATCCGCCATGCGGAGGTTGAACGTGTAGACCTGTTCGGTGGTGCCGCCTTCGGACGTAGTGCTGGAGATGATGGCGCCTTCCAGACTCAACCGGGGCGCTTCCAGCGTACCCTTGCCGGAGATGGTTTCCTTGTTGAAATTCGGGTCCTGTTTCAGGTCGCGGGCATCGGCGAATGTCTGCGAGACATCGCGTCCGGTGGCCAGCGTCACGTCCACTTTGCCGGAATTCATCAGTGCGGTGCAGAGCTCGTCGGTCACCAGATTCATCTGGAGATCGGGGTCGCGGGTCTGGTTTTTCAGGTAACCCACCTGCATCAGGGGGGTGGCGACCTGGTCGTTCTTTTCCTTACGGTACTGGGCCAGGAACATGTCGAAACGGGGACTGGTCAGGGCGCTTTGGGCCGCGGCCCTGGCGGCGTCGTAACATTCGGCGTAGGAAACGGTGCCGATCGTGCGCATTTGATCGGTGGTGTTGCTTGGATCGAATGAGGTCGAATTGCTCGTACAGCCGGAGAAAATGCCGGCGGCCAGAACGATCGCGCTCAGAGTCAGAACTTTTGTCATAGGATACCTCCCTTATGGTGCTTCTTTAAGTTCAATTCGGAAATCTTTGCAGTCCTTGCGCGGGGCGACGGACTGGAACTGGACGGTTTCGCCCGGTATGATCTTGCGTTCCTGCCAGGTGGAGAAGATCGAGTCGACCGCCATGCCGTTCGGATCAAACCAGGTGAATTTGTACTGGATGCGATACGGATTGTCGTTGCTCAGTGAACTCCAGGCTTGCGCCAGAACTCCGGTACGGACGTTGACGGCGGTCAACTGGACGCGCATCAACCCTTCGGCGGTTTCGGAGGTGTTGACCCCGACCAGCCGCAGGCGGTCCTTCAGAAAACTGTCGGTGACGTAGCGGCTGTCCTGAACCATGTTCATTTTCATGGTCTTTTCCTGCGCTTCGATGCTGTTCACGCTGTCCTGACAGCCGGTGAGGGTCAGGAGCAGCGTACTCAACGCGGCTAATAAAACATAAGTCCTCATAATCATCTCCTTTACGGTTTATTTGCTTTTGAAACCCAGAACATTGACGCTGAAAACATCTTTGCTCGGGGTATGGACGTAGATGATGGCCGAACGGTACTGTTCCGGGATCGTGATTTCCTTTTTCAACGTTTCGTTGCCGTCCGGAATGATTGTGATCTTGTGGTCCTGCGGCATCGGGAACTGGGTCAATTGGAATTCCTTGGGCAGGATCTCCCAACTGCGGGTGTCGGCGGTGTTAAAGGGGATTTTGTAAATCAGCCCGCCGATGAAAACGATGACTCCGGCCAGCGGATCCTGGCTGGCCGCGGCATAGGAGCCGGCGTAATGAGCCGCTTCTTTTATCGTGGTACTGATTACGATTCGAACAATCATGGCGGTCAGGCGTTGATCGTATTCCTGCGAAAGAATGCCGTCCATATCGGCCAGCACCGCGCTTTGATAAGTGCCATCACCCGCTTTGACCTGAAAGTTCGAATAGGGAGCGGGATAATATTCACAGACCGGCCAGGCGGTCATGACCGGCAGGTAGATCGCCACCTGTTTGAACGCGGCGCCGCGCCCGTTTGAAAAAATCACGTAGACGCAATCCGACTCCAGCGGGAATTCGAACGGCTTGACATCTTTGAGCTCCGGCGGAATCCGGTTCCCGGCTTTCTGCATGGCGGTCACATAATACTGACGGGCCGTGGGATTGGCCGGCATGGCTTCGTAGAGACGGCGGAGGTCAATGACCGCATTGTCGTAATAGCCCTCACGGAGGGAGCCGAGGCCGGAGAGGAAGATTGCCGCCGGATTCAGAAAATCGCCGTAGCCGCGGTTTGCGACTTCACGGGTTTTTTTCAGGCAGTCGGCGAACTCCTGGTTGTCGACGTTGTCGGTCAGGGATTTCTCGCCGCTTTCATCAAGTGATTTCGCCAGTTCCGGGTCTTTCTCCCTGGCCTGATTGACGGCTTTCTGTTCGGCTTCAAAAAACTTCTGATAGTCTTCCATGACCTTTTTCTGTGCCTCGCGCAGACGGCGAAGCTGAGCTCGGAACGCCTCTTCGTTATCTTCGCCAAGATAGGCCAGCGCCTTGTAGAACGACAGGGCGATCCGGTCCCGGCAGAACCCCCGGTAGGGGAGGGCGTTGAGATTGGTTACCGCCATGACGACCTCGGAGCCGCTGTCGCGCATGCTGACCAGGGCCCGTTCGTCGTATTCGTTGATCAAATCCTCGGCTTTGCGGAAATAATCGAGGCTGGCGGGATAATTCCGGGTGAAGAAGTTCATGCTGCCGGCTTCCAGTACCCACATGAGTTCGTCGCCGGTCCCGGAGGTGGACTGAAGTTTGTCCCCGATGATTTCGAGTACAACGGCGTCGTCGCCTTTGACGTATGCTTCCATCATCGGCTCTTTCTGGCGATGGGAATTGACGATGGTGGAGCAGCCGCTCCAGAGGAGCGAAGCGGCGGCGATTGCGAAGACAGAAGAAATGGTTCTGTAATTCATCGCGGATTATTTCCCTTGGGCTTTGAGCTTCTCGATTACTTTGGGGGTCAGCGTTTTGAGGGTGGCCTCGATCAGGTAATTGCCGTAATCCTCGGGGGTCCACTCGCTCATGTCGTCGTTGAGATCGGCGAAGTCGACGCGATTACGGAACGGAATGGCGGCCACCATGTCACCGGTCTTGGCGTTGATGATCTTGACGCTGCCATTCATGTCGCCGATGCATTTGACGACGGTGCGGTTGGAGGCTTTGATGAATTTGCGTTCAATCCGGGTGTCGAATTTGCTGATGACCGGCTGGACCAGGTAATCGGCCCGAAGCAGTTCGCCGACGCGGACGTACATGGCGGGTTCGACTTCGTCAAGGGCGGGAATTTTGTTTGCCGCCAGAATCCTGCGGATGTTTTGGAGCTGGTAGAGGCGGATACCGCTTTCGAGCAAGGCCGACTGCAGACGGTCATTGAGTTCGTCGCTCATGTATGGAGGCGGGTTGTTCTGCTTGATCAGCGGGTCGAGCAAGGCGGTGCGTCCTGACATGGAAACCGGGCGGCCGATGCCGAATTCACGGAGTGTATCGACGAGTTTATCGCTCAGCTCGTCAAAACTATTGACGGTGATCGAACCGCGTTTATTGGGGTCGAGCGAACCAGTCGAGGAGTCGATGACGCTCAGGTTTACGTTGTAACGGGTACCGAAGCGGCTGACATCGGAAATCAGGATGTACTTGACGGTTTTGATTTCGCCGAGTTTGGCTTTCTGGGTTGAATTGGGATTGGCCAGACCGGAGGCGTCGGTGAAGCCGACTTCCGTCATGAGCTGTTTCAGGGCGTTGCGGGAAATGACTTCGAAATCACCGCCGACGTTGGCTTCCAGCATTCCCCACAGGGCTTCGATTTCCTGGGGGGTGACTCCGTTCTTGCCGACGGGCTCGGCGACCGCGACCTTATCGGCCCCGAAGACCGGAACGGCGGCGGTTATGGCGATAAACAGCATGGTCAACAGTTTTTTTACCATAATTAATTCTCCTTGTCGAGAGATGCCCGGATGGCCTGATCGGAATTCAGGTCGGCCTGGATCACCTTGGTTTTATAGCCTGGGGCCTTGATTTCGATTTTGTGCGCGCCCGGACGGACGTTGAAAATCCGGGTGGAGTCGCCGACGGTTTCGCCGTCGATGCAGATGATGGCGGTATCGGCCTTGAAGCCTTTGCCGCCTTCAACCGCGAAAAGCACCTGGACCATGGGACGACTGACTTCGATCATGCTGTCCGGGCCTGGCTTGGCGTGTTCGTAAATATCCTCGGCGGCCTGTTCCAGTGCGGAATTCATCAGGTTCTGGAATTTATTGTTGTCGACTTCGGTGACGCCGGGGCGCTGTTGTTCGCGGTAGGTGCCGGTATAGACGTTGCTGTAGCAGACGCCCTGGGTGTTCAAGTCCACCACTTTCAGGATCACGTCGAGCTCATAGGTGGTGGTATTGGTGGTGATGCCGTAGCCTTTGAACGAGTTTTGACGACTGCGCATGTCGGAGACGGTGCCGTAGATGAGATGGGTGGCGCCGCTCGCTTCGGCGAGTTTGCGCATGAAGTCTTTCGGGAAATCTTTCTCCTTCGAGAGTTTTTCCATGGCGGCGGCGACTGTCTCGGTGCTGACGGGACTGAACACGTCATTGTGTTTGCCGAGGTAGGCGGAGAGATAATCCGCGCCGATCACGACCGGGCGGCTTTCGCCTTTGACGACGGTATTGTAGAGCTCGATGGTTTTGGCGTAATCGCGTTCATTGTCCTGGATTTGCGCGATGCGGTTGGCGGTGTTGGTGGCGGAATTGTCGCGGGCGTCGATCATCCGCACGTAACCCTGCATGATACTATTCATGGTCTGGTGATCGGCCATGTTCAGGGTGGATTCACGGGGAATGTCGATTTTTTTGTTCTCATGGTTCAGGAAACGTTTCTGCCCCTTGATGTCGGCCGTGGTGAAATCAAGAACGGCGACCCGGATTTTCTCCGGACGGGTATTTTTTGATGGGACCGTCTGCTGGCTGTAGGCTATTGCGGACGACAACAACACGAATGACAACGCAAGAAATCTCATATAGTCCTGCCTTTTTTGCATATTTGTAGATAACTACCCTATTTGTGCCACGTCATAACAATAATCCAATGATAGCCGGAAGTCAAGTTCGGAATCGAAACAAACCCCGAACTTCCGGTGAAGTCCGAGGTTCAGCCTTTTATGATTTCATTTATACTTTTTTATCATAGTTTATACTTGAATGGTATTGACAAAATAGCGATTCAGATGTATAATAAGGTATAAAAACAAGGAAAACGATGAATATTGACCGGAAAAATCATATTCCGATATACTTGCAGGTAAAAGATCAGCTTATCAAGTATATCGCGGACAATCACCTGAAAAGCGGTGACCCGCTCCCCACGCTGTGGGAAATATGCGATTTGACCGGAGTCAGTCTGCGCACCGCCCAGAAGGCAGCCAACGCTCTGTTGAAGGACGGCATCGGTAAACGCCTCGGACGCCAGTTTGTGGTAGGGGACGGTCCCGCCGACTGCCGCGACGTCTACATCCTGTGCCTTGAATACAAAGGCTGCCAGTTGGATGATATTTCCACGATCGTGGTCAACGGCATTCAGGAGGAGCTTGCGAAACGGGACAATGCGGAGATTGTTTTCGCCGGGAACAAGATTGAAGAATCACTCGAATTTTATCTGCATAATCCCGCCATGAGGGTGCGCGGGGCCATCATGCTGCACTGGGAAAATCGCCAATGGCTCTCGGAGCTGGCCGCCCGGTACCCGGACGTCCGGTTCGTCCAGGTCAATTATATCCTGAAAGACTATGAATTGCTGCCGGAAAACGTCAGTGGAGTGTTCAACGACGATTTCGCGGGGGCCTATCAGTCGACCGAATATCTGATCGATCAGGGATGCCGGAGCCTGGCATTTCTGGAAATCGCCATCGACAACGAAACCTACCGCGAGCGTCGACGCGGCTTCCTGGCCGCGGTGAACGAACGTCAGGTGGACGGTCGGGTCTATGTGCGCGAGGACGCCAAGGGGCTGGTCATTCGCAAATGGCTGGAAACCAATCGGGTGTTCTTCGAGGAAGTTTACGGTCTGAACCCGGAAATGGACGGCGTGCTCTGCTGCAATGATCCGTTGGCTTACGCGGCCTCCAGCCATTTCAAAACCGTCGGCAGGACCGAGGTGCCGGTAATCGGTTATGACGGCTATATGAATTTTGACCGCAGTGATTATAATGTGGTCGCTGTGGATTATCAGAAAATGGGGCGGTATGCGGTTCGGATATTGAGTGGCGACGGGAATATGCCGAGGTTTTATAAGATTTTGCCGCAGATAAAGATACGGCGTATGGAGGAAGGCCTGGCATATGAGGGCCATAAGAAACTTTTTAAGATAGTGTCATTTTAAATTATTAACAGGAGGATTACGGAAAATGCAAAAAGGAGAAAAATTCACATTGATTGAATTGCTGGTGGTTATTGCTATTATTGCGATACTTGCGGCGATGCTGCTGCCGGCTCTGAACAGCGCCAGGAACAACGCGAAGGCGATCGGATGCATCAACAACCTCAAACAGACGGGCATCTATACGGCCCTGTACGCGGGATCATTTGACGGCGCGTTGCCGTACTGCCCTTATGAAGGGGGAACTCGGAACTGGGTGACGCTGCTTCAGCGCGGGGGGATCATCCGCGCCTATGAATACGCGTCGTTCGTCTGTCCGGCGCAGGCTCCTTATACGGCCAAGGCGCTGGGCGATGCCACCTCTTATACTTATGGACGGGTCGGGGCGTACAATCCGAGTGATTTCACTTACACCGGCTCGCTCAAAACGATTGCCCAGCCGGCGCGTTGCGAGATTTTCGCCGATTCTCTGACCAAATCGCCCTCGGCCTCTGCCGTCAGCGATGGATTCGCACAGGACGGGCGTGTTCAGTATTTCGTCATCCGCAAACATTATCCGAACGATGCCGCCCGGGTGGAGATGCGCCACAAGGGGCGGGCCAATTTCCTGTTCGTGGACGGTCACGTCGAGCCGCTGGACCGCAACGCCAGGGTTCCGGCTCACAACCATCTCTTTCCCAAGCTGAACACCGCCGAAAAAACCATCGCAGAAGCTTATAACCCGTATATGGAGTAGCAATATAATGAAGTTGAAACGTTATTCGACCGAACCCGTCATCAGCCCGAATCCCGCCCATGCCTGGGAGAGTCTGGTCACCACCAACCCCGCCGCGTGGTATGATGCCGGACAGAAAAAAGTCGTCATGCTTTACCGCGCCAGCGGCAACGACCCCGAACATGTCATTCATCTGGGGTTGGCGGAGAGTACGGACGGGTTCAATTTCACCCGCGTTTCGGATACGCCGGCAATGTCGCCGCTCCCGGGGACGCTGGACGGCGGCTGTATCGAGGACCCCCGTCTGGTGGAGATGGACGGCTGGTATTACCTGACTTACGCCGCGCGCCCTTTCCCGAACGGGCAATACTGGGTCACGGGGCCGGAACGCTATCGCTGTCCGCTCCGGGAAGAACTTCCTTTTCCGTTCGGCAACAACGGCATGATCACGTGTCTGGCTTTTTCGCAGGATCTGCGGCATTGGATTCGCGGCGGGATCATCACCAACCCGAACCAGCATGACCACGACGTGATCCTGTTCCCGGAAAAAATCAACGGCCGTTATTTCTATCTGCACCGTCCCGAACTGTGCGGCCCCGAATACGGCTGCGACGTGCCGAGTATCTGGCTGGCCGACTGCGAAAACCCGTTGCGGCTGGAAAACTCCAGGCTTCTGGCGGTACCGGAATACGATTGGGAAGGCATCAAAATCGGGGCGAACGCGCCTCCGATCAGGACCGATGCCGGATGGCTGGTCATTTATCACGGCGTGGGCCTGGACAAGTATTACCGGCTCGGCGCCATGCTGCTGGACCTCGAAAACCCCGACCGGGTGATCGGGCGGACCCGCGAACCGATTTTCGAACCCGAAGCGTGGTTCGAACTGAAAGGACACCACAACTACAAGGGGGTCGTCTTCCCCTGCGGCAATGTGGTGATCGACGGTGAATTGATCGTCTATTACGGAGGCGCCGACAAATACGTGGGAGCCGCCTCCTGCCGCCTCAATGAATTGCTGAAAGACATATCGGGAGGAAACGCATGAGGTTTATGGCATTGATATCGGCTTTGAGCGTGGTGTGGCCGCTGGTCGCGGCACAACTCGAATCCGGCGGGGCGGTCTGGCGTATCGACGACCGGAGCGGTGCGCTGGCATCGGTTAAGGTCGTTTCCGGCGAAACCGTCCTGACCAAGGTCGAAAACCGCTATTATGTGATGTCGGCCTCCGGCGACCGCACCCTCTCCGAAGCACAGGACCGGGTGGTCAACGACCGTTCCGCGAACGGACGGATTATTCTGGACTGCCGCAACAGCGGCATGCCTGGCCTTGGAATCGCCAAGGAATATTGGATCGAAAACAAGGGATTGCGCCGCAAGCTGACCTTTGCCGGCGGCGAAAGCGCTGGAAAACAGTATCTTACGCCGGTCACCGAACTTTTTTTCGCGCCGGAATTCCGGCGCGGCTCCTATATTCTCGGTTCCGGCTATATCGGGCCGCTGATTCCATTCCCGCAGGTTACTGAGCCAACGCCGGTCGTTCAGTATTACCAGACCACCAAGGGAATGGTGCTGAGCAATCCGCCGGGGCGGAGCAGTTTCGCCCACTACCGGCTTCAGTTGAATGACAAAATGGTTTTTCCATGGTGGCAGTCAACCATCAACAGCTATCGCGAGAAGCCGAATATCCTGTATTACACGCCGGACGGCTGGAGCATGGCGCTCGGCACGGTCGACCTGGAGCCTGGAAAACGTTTCAGCGTCACCGACACGATGAATCTTTTCGGCGGCGCCTGGGTTGAGTTTTTCGACGACGTGTACGGGACCGACCCGGTCGTTCGCGGGGAGCTCGACGCCATCCGCCCGGTCCCTGAATGGCTGAAAGACGTCCGGCTGGTCACGTTTGACAAATCCGAACTGGGCCTGCGCCGACTGGCCGAGGCCACCGACGCCGGTTATATCATGGTCTTGTTGATGCGCCTGACCGGCGACTGGGGCGATTACCGGTTCGACAAGGACGGGGCGAACGGGTTTTTCGGCGGCCATATTTCCGGCTCCGAACTGCGCGACTACATCAAGAGTTTGAAAGCCATTTCACCCCGGATCAAGGTCGGCCTTTACAACTGGATCACTTCCGCGGACGTCGCGGCCCCCGTTTACAAGGAACACCCCGAATGGTTCAAGAACCTTGATCGCGACGGCAACGAAAGTCATCTTTTCCCCGGCAGCGCCCCGAATTTCGGCACGATGACCAATCGCCCCGATTGCGCGGAATTCATGTGGAAACAGTTGCTTGAATCCTCCGACTATCTCGGCACCGATTATATTTATCTGGACGAAACCAAGACCACCAACTTCATCAACTGGCAGACCGGCGAGCTGGTCCGCGATGATCATTGGTATGACCTCTGGCGGAACCTGAAAGCGCACAGCACCAAGCCTTTGTTCTTCAACGGACGGGGCAACCCGTATGGAGACATCAACTTCATCGAGGCCTACCATCAGCTCGAACCGGGCATGTGGCGGGAGTTCGCCGGCATGGGGCTCGGCGTGGAGGCTTTCCTGAAACTGCGCCCGGACGCCCGGATTTCTCCGCTTTACTGGAATTCGAAAGTGGACTACGCGACCCGGCTGCTGGCTTTCGGCTGGATTCCAACGCTGGCGGACAGCACGGATAATCTGCTCGACCGCCTCGACTTCGTTCGCGCCGCCTACGAAACCGGCAATGCCGATCCGCTGAACGCCGCTTACACCCCCGACTGGAAGAAAGACCCCGGTACGAAGGTCGAATCCTACGCGGTGCGCCGCCGCGATTCCTCCGATGTCCTGATGTCATTCATCAACCGCACCGGCAAGGGCGGCGACATTCCGGTCTCGGTCGATCTGACGAGCCTCGGTTTCAAAGCGGCGGACCGGATCAATATCTGGGGCATGAAAGTGGACAAAGACACGGAGCCGCGTTATGTCGCGTCAGATGCCGAATGGAAAGCCGCCCGCGATAAACAGCATTGGCTGGGCGGGTTGGTCACAGCCCCCGAACTGCTTTATTCCGGCCCCGCGGCGGGCACGTGGCTGGAAACCATCAAGAGCCTAGCCGATAATCAGTTGTATCAGTTCGTGATTACGTCTTCGCCGCTGGCGGCGTATGCGCTGGACGGGCTTGGCGCCAATTATTTCTACACTGAGCGAAAAGGGTTGAAAATCAACGGCATGAAGATCGCGAGCGAACTTGACAACGTCGAAGTCATTCTGGCCGACCGCGAACATGTTTTTACCGACATTCGGGTGAACAGCAAAGCCGTTTCGGTTGAAACGGCGGATGTGGGCGGCATGCTGTTCCCGGTGATCCGGCTTGGCAAAGGAGACTTTACCGTTACTGCGAAGCCGGAGAAACGCCCGGTTCTCGTCCCCGTCAAGGTTGAGGGTGCGCAGGCATCCGGCCGTATCGACAGTTCCGTGGGCGTTCCGCTGGCGCTTGAGTTCAAGGGACGGACGCTTTTCACCGGTCCTGCCCCAATCTTGTTGCCGGAGCATCACGCTGGCGGCAAATACCTGTTGCGTCAGGCCGGGTGCAAAGAGGGCGGAATCGAGCTGGATATTCCCGCCGGAGAAAAATGTTCGCTGTTGAAACTGGACTATATCGCCCGGCATTCGCGGCAGAGGTTCGTCGGCAAGGTCGAGGGCCATCCGTTCATTCGGGAGCGCGCCACCTGGCTGGGGCCGTGGACCGAAACGATGCGCCTGTACAAGAACCAGCCGCCGAGATTAGCGGTTGCCGACCCGGAACGGCAGGTGCTGCAGGCCGGGCAAACGCGGCGCATCGAAAATTATCTGGGCGGCGCTTTTGCCGGATTTGAGCTTGACGGCGTCCGCAAACTGGAATTGAAACTGGACAATTCGTTCTACAATGCCGCCACCATCGAACAACTTCGGCACGTGGAGAAATACCGCCGCAGTCCCCGCGAATTCGCCGGGTTCGTACTGGATTACCGGGTGAACGGCAAATACACGAAGCGGGTCGCGTTCAGCGTCGGCGTTTTGAGTCCGAAAGCGGCGAACCCGATGCCGGACTGGGGCAAAAATTCCGTGCCGGACCAATATGTCGACCTCGGAAACCTGATCGACGGCGGCCCGCGCAAAGTCTTTACGCTGGACTTGTCCAAATGGGCTCCGAAGGATTGGGACGGGACCGCCTATTTTTCGCTCGGAACGGATTACATCAAGCCGGACCGCCGGCTCTCGGCCACGATCCTCGCGGTGAACGATCAGGCCAAGGCCCCGGTATTGAACGGAAGCGACGCCGACACCATCCGCCGCGAGTTCAACCGTCCGAAAATGCTTGATGTACCGTTGGCACGCCATGCGCCGCGTTCCATGAAAGAACTTTATCCGAGTGAATGGCGGCAGTGGGCGGAGATCAACCGTTTTTTCCTGATCGGCGGGACGGAATATCCCAAAATGCCGACCGAAGCGTGGTTCACCCATGACGCAAACTATCTGTATATCGGCGTCAAATGCACTGAAACCCGGCGCAGACCGATCACCGGCAATCCCGCCATCTGGAACGACGACGAAGTAGAATTGTGGTTCAAAGGCGCGAATCTGATTCAGATTCTGGTGAACGCCGCCGGACAGTCGCTGATCCTGAAGGACGGCGCGCCCGACCGTGATTCGGGCGTTGTGATCCGAAGCGAAATCCGTGAAAAAAGCTGTTACTATATTTTCGTGGCCGTACCGTTCAAACTGCTGGGCGGTAAACCGGAGTCGATTCCATTCAATATTTGCCGTTCGCGCCTGCCCGGCAACGGCCTGGCGCATGAATACTCGACCTGGGGCAGGATTATGAATAACTTCAAAGAGGTGGAGAATTTCGGCACGCTCCGCTTCGAGAAGCCTCCGGAAGATTCGCCGGTCGCCAACTTGGGCATTCCCGGCCAGACGGCGGGCCAGATAGCGGCCTCGCAATTGAAGAAGGCGGTGGCGTTGAAACCCGACCTGACGATTATTCTGGCCGGGACCAACGATATGGTGAATTCCGGCAAACTTTCTACGCCGGAGAAATACGAAAAAGACCTGCGCCGCCTGGTTGACGGCGTGCTGGCGGGCGGAAGCAAAGCGATTCTGGTGACCCTGCCGCCGTGTTCGGAGAAACTGCTCCTGAAGCGTCATCGGCGCGAAGCGTTCAAGGGCGTGGTTCCCAATGACCGTATTCGCGAAGCCAATCAGATAATCGCCCGCGTCGCGGCGGAAAAGCAGATTTCGCTGGTTGATTTCCACCGTGAATTTGCGATGGATACGCTGGACGAGGCTTCTTCATTGCTGCGCAACCCCGCCAACAGCAAGGCCGAGGACGGTGTGCATCCGACCGCCGCCGGTTATGCGGTGCTGGCGAAGCTGATCGCCGACCGGATCAAGGCGGATAAACTGCCGCATTCGAAAATCGTCTGCATCGGCGACAGCATCACGTTCGGCTCCGGCGTGAAACGGGAAGAATGCTATCCGGCCCGGCTGAATAAACTTTTGAATGAGAAAGAACGTCCACAGAAGCGGTAAAGCATACAAGGATAACGGCGCTCTGGGGACAGCGCGCCCTACCGGATTTACAATATATTTTTTTAACAAAACAAGGATAAAAAATGAATGCACCCAATCCGTTCAAAGACCGGCGACTGATCGGCGAACTTCATTCGAACCCGATCATCCGCCGTTACCCCGGCAACCCGATCCTGACTGCCGACATGCTGCCTTATCCGGCCAGTTATGCGTTCAACGCCGGAGTGGCGAAATTTCGGGGCCGATATTTCATTTCGCCGCGCGTGGACCTGTTGCCGGAGAACGGAATGCCGCCGATGCAGAGTATCGGCACCGGATTCGGGACCAGTTGTGACGGGATTCATTTCGACATGGAACCGGAATTGGTCCGGGTCTGGTATCGCGGCAAGGTTCTGCCGTGGGTCTGCGACGCTCGATTGACGGTGCTGGGGGACGAACTCTACCTAAGTTTCTGCTTCGAAAACCAGCATTCGGAACGCCCCGGCATTGCCCGTTGGCGCGGGGAGGGGGTGGATTTCGACGCCGTCTGTGTGGGCATCCCTCAGCAACGCAATATGATCCTGTGCCCGGAAAAAATCAATGGCATGTACATGCGGCTGGAACGTCCTTCGAATCAGTGGGGTGATCCGTTCCACATCTGGTACAGCCTGTCGCCGGACCTGCGCTACTGGGGGGATTCGGAACTTCTGCTGGGTTGCGAGGACGTGCCTTTCGCCAACCTGAAAATCGGCGGCGGCGCTCCGCCGATCCGGACGCCGCACGGTTGGTTGCTGATTTTTCACGCAGTGGATGACGATCCGTCGCGGGCGGTTATGGTGGCGGGCGGCCGCAAATGGTCGAAACGCTACACGATGGGGGCGGCGCTGTTCGATCTGTCGGACCCGACCCGATTGATCGCCGTGACCTGCGAACCGTTGCTGACGGCGGAGGCCCCGTATGAAACGGGTCATGCCGGTTTGTGGGTGGACTTTACGGTTTTCCCCTGCGGCGCGGTATTGGAAGAAGACGGAACCTTGCGTATTTATTATGGTGCGGGTGATTACTGCACCTGCCTGGCGGAAACCACACTGCCGGAATTACTGACGGCATTGACCCCGTGTTCGCGATTGGCGGAGACCGCCACCGTGCCGTTCCGTATCGAAGAGTGGGTGCGGCCTTCCTGAAAATCCATTGGTAGGGCGCTCTGTCCCAGAGCGCTGTTCGCCTCGCAGGCCTTACCGTCGCGACATACAAGGTGAACGGCAGCCTGAGACAGACAACCCCACCTTGGCGTGTCGGAAGACTTGGTATTTCTTCTCACGGGGGCTTTGTGGATATTTGTCGAAATATCATGTGATTTTTTAATGATGGGGGGTTGACTTTTTGTGACTGTTATGTTATTATATACAGTATTACAGTTGAGGTTTGCATGGCTCGGATTCTAAAGTACAATGAAGCGAAACAGAAGATCATCCAGTTGGTTCATGACTGGCAGTTGAAGCGCGGCGACAAGCTGCCGTCGGAGCGCGAACTTGTCGGAATGCTCGGTTTGAGCAGTATTTCCGTACACCGGGCCCTGGATGACCTGCGCAATACCGGGATTATCCGCAAGGTTCACGGTGTCGGTTCGTTTCTTGAAAACAACCTCAAGGAAGTGGTCGAGTGTACCAGTCAGCTTGGCCTGATCAACGTCGGCGACCATCTGTACCCGGATGCCCGCGGGATCAATGACTTGAATAACGCGGTCAAGAAATACAATGCCACGTACAAAGTTTTCAGCGTGCCGCATGAGCTTGATCCCACTATTTTCGACGAACTGGCCGCATGCGACCGTTTTATCGTGACCGGGTTCATCAACAAGGCCTGGGTTGAGTATCTGTCGAGTCTCAGTCGTCCGATCGTGCAGGTCGGCGAGAGTGATTACGACGCTTCGCTGTGCAAGGTTTGTTTCGACTGGTATCAGGCCGTGTATCAGATGATCCGCAAAATGAAGAGGGAAAATGTCCGTAACATCGGATTTCTGCTGCCGGAGCCGCGAATCAACACCCAGTCGATAGCCATGCGGAGTAATTTTTTTGAGGCGGCGGAGGCGGCTAAAATCAATCTGCGGCCGGAATTGGTGCAGTTCGTGCCGCATAAATACGAGGTAGGGTTCGTAAAGCAGTACCTGGCGCGTTACGGCGCGGAACTGGAGGCGGTGCTGACGGTTGAACCGAGCACGCTTTTTCCGTTGCTGATCGTCGGTTCGGCCGTCGGATTGCCGGAGCAACTGCGGGTGGGGGTGTTCAACGAAGTTTATTTCATGCCGAACGACGCGGTAGCGGAATGGCCCCGGCTGTACAACGTGTTTTTCAGTGACAAAATTCTGGAAAAAGCGGTTGAAATCCTTTATGCGTATCCGTACACGTATATCGAGGAACGCAATGTCTTCAAGCTTCAGCCATCGGTGGAAGGCGCCGGCAAGGCTATCGGGCAGAACTATGTGGTCGAACTTCAACATTTGTGACAGGTAATCGATACTATTATAGGATAAGAAGTTTTATGAAAAAGCTGATTTTTACTTTAATTGGGTTTTTGTTTGTTATTGCATTGCATTCCGGTGAAATGACATTGTCCGGCGAATGGGATTTCCGGCTTGACCCGCAGGCGATCGGAGAAAAACAGGGCTGGATGCGCGATTCCGGCCCGGAACATTGGGGCCGGATTAAGATTGGTCACTGGGAGGGGAGCGGCATTATTTACGATGGCTACGCCTGGTACCGGACTACGTTTAAACTGCCGGAGAATGCGGCACCGGGAGGGCGGGTTCTCCTGCGTTTCGGAGCGGTGGACGAGGAGGCCAAAATCTGGTTAAACGGGCAGTTGATCGGTCATTTCGCGGAAGGCTGGAATGCGGCTTTTGAGGTCGATATCACCCCGGCGGTTCGTTACGGCGCGGAAAATACGCTGGTGGTGCGGGTGCTTGACGAGGTGAATTGCGGCGGCATCTGGCGTCCGGTTACAGTTCGGTATGCCGACCGGGTAGAGGATTTTCCGGCGGTCAAAGCCTTGAAGTCGAACGGGGTGCGCGCGATTTCCGCCGGAATGGGAAACCGGGCGCGAGTGGACAAATTCAGGAACGCCGGGTTGAATTTATGCCTGAACTGGTCCTATATTCTTCAGAAAAGCGTGCCTGGGCCGGTGGGGGACGTTATCGAAAAGGCGGAATTGCCGCGCTTGAAAAATATTGAAAATGAGGCGAAGCTTGCCCATGGCGGCGGAATATTGACGATGCCGCTGATCTGGGTACACGAGGATACGGTGGCGTTCCTGAAAAAAAACGGGTCCCGTCCCTGTGTGGACGTGAATGGACGGCAATGTCGGGTGGTGCCGTGTCCGGCCGACGAAGCTTTTTGGCAAAAGGTCATGCGTCCGTTGCTGATGAAGTTCGCCGCCATTCAGAAAACGGCCAGTGCGTCCGGCGGCGGTGCGATCGACTTCGAATATTACACTGGGGAGTTCGCCGGTTACTGTTACGATGAAGTCGCCTTGCAGGGGTGCTACTGCGATGTCTGCTTTACCGGTTTTTTTGAGAAGAACGGGGTAAACACGCCACCGGTTCCGCTGGAACAGCGCGGGCGGTATATCGCCGAAAATTTCGGACAGGAAGCCTATCTCCGACACCTGGAACAGCGCGTATACGAGCAGGCCGCCGAAATGGCGCGGGCAGTGCGTGAGGTCAAGCCGGATTTTCTGTTCGGCATCCTCCCCGGCGCGGGAAATTGGTTTCTGGACGGCGCGGCGCGCGGCATGAGCGCTCCCGGTTTGCCGGTATTGGTTTTCAACGAAAGCGAATACTTCACCGGCTACAACGCGAAAACCGCGAAACTTCAGGCCGGGTTGCAGGAAAAAGGATTTCCAGCCCTGCTGATCGGCGGACTGACCATCAGCAGTTTCAACGGCGAAGGACTCGGCGCCAAGGCCGCCGAAATGGCGCGGCGCGGAGACGGCTACTGGCTTTATTATGGCGAAATGCTGATGGCCGCCAAGCCGCGGATCGTGCCGAAAAAACCGGGGCATAACGAATACATCCTGCGTGAAATGCCGGATCGTTACTGGCCCGCGCTTAAGCTCGCCAATCAATGGCTTGACCGCGGCGGAAAAATCGAAACGCCGGATCATTCGCGGTATATCTTCCTGTTGTCGGCGAGTGAATTCCCCGACGCTTCGAAAGGCGTGACGGTGAATGCGGACGGATTGAGTCTGATCCTTGCGCCGAAGGGAAATATCGGAGCGGAAAACCTTGATTTCAAGAGACCGTTTGAACAAGGTTGGCGGACCTATTATACGCCTCCGGCCACGGAGAACGGTGAGATGGTTTTCGATTTTGCCGGAACGAAAGACGCTTGCTGGAGTTCCGTTTTTCAACCGGTGACGGTGGTCAAGGGGCAGGGGTATCTGGCGGAGGTCGAAGTGCGGGGCGAGAACCTGACGCAGGGGCATCTCGCATTGCAGGTGTACAACAGCGCCGCGGCCGGAGCTATCGCCCAGCAGTTCGACCATAAGCCGGATGGAAATTGGAAGGTGTTGCAGATCCGTTTCAAGCCGCCCGCGGACAAAGTTTATCTGACGCTCCAGGCGCACGGGGAGGGCGGCAAGGTTTATTTCCGCAATCTCCGGCTCAGCGAGACGGCCGACATCGAGCTGGACAGCCGCCCGCTGACGGTGCGCCCAGCGGTCGCGGTCACGTTCGATTCCGGCGATCCGTCCCTGCGGGGGGCGATGCTGAATCCCGAAACCGGGCTGGAATACTTTTATCTCCAGCAGGGCGTGAATATTCTGGGGTATTTGCAGGCCATCTACCCCGAAGTCCCGCTGGCGGTGCGGCTGACGGCGACCCCGCCGGTCGATCAGAGGGAAATTCCTGTTAAAACTTTAAATATTTCTACCAAATAACAGACCGGAGGCAATCATGAACAAAAACAACAGAAGAAAGAAATTATTTTTCACCCTCATTGAACTCCTGGTGGTGATCGCGATCATCACTACTACTTTAAGCTCAAATTCATAGCATAGCTTGCTTATGCTTTCCTTCGATGCTTTCCTCGTCTTTTTTATTCCAAGGCGATAAACGAGATACCATATGATCCATTTTATAAATCACACTCATTGCGAAAAAAATGGCAGTACCAATCCGATAGGCTGCTGGAGTGCTATCTACTTGAAATCAGCTTCGATAACTTGGATCGTGTTTCAGTAAGAAAATCGTTGATTTTTTCAAACGAAACATCGGTGTATACGCGATTATTTTCAAACTCTGGAAATGATTCCACAAGGCCCGCTTTTTCACACACCTCCTGAATTTTCGCATTACCAGTTCTAACAAAGAACTGAACCGTAAATCCACGCCGCTGCAGAATCAAGTCTATGGACAGAATATTTTCCTGGTACGGCATTCCGTTAAGCACAAAAGGCGATTTTTCCCATCTTCCCAAACCGGCAAATGGAGCAATGCCATTATTTTTGCAGAAATTCATGAGCTGATCGAATTGTCCATATGCGGATGAATCAGCGATCTGAGCAAACTGGTCGGTAATTTTTAGATATTCGACCACAAACTCGGCAAATTTCTGAATCGCTTCCGGCGACACAGCCTCTTCCAACGAGTTATAAGAAAAGTTGAACCATGTTCAAGCACTACTATTGGAATTTATCCCGAAGCATTGCCCTATATCATGTGTGGCTGAATATTTTTCTTTCAAACCTTTTCAAGCCATCAAATGAAATAAATACAATCGGGTAAAATTTGAATACTAAGTCGATATTTTGAATACCGATATAAACATCTTCCATTGTTTTCACCGGGGATCGAACTTGGCATGGCATTTGCTATTGTTTCGGCAATAACGATACAGGGCGGCTTATGAAACTGATTGGACTTGATTTTGAAACGGCGAACCCATGCAATGGTAGCATTTGTGCAGCAGGCGCGGCGCTTCTGGATAACGGGCTTGTCACAGACAAGCGGGAATGGCTGATCCGCCCGCATAAAAGCATAGACTGGATGATGGAGCGTTTTACGAAAATCCATGGCATTGGTTATTATGACCTGCGTTCCGCACCGGAATTTTGTGAAATCTGGTTCAGTTTGGAAAAATTCCTATTAACCGGGGATGTGGTGGTTATTCATAACGCATCGTTTGATCTGCGACATTTACGAGCGGTTTTGCAGTTCTATGAGTTGCCGGGGATCGGATTTGATTATGTTTGCAGTTTGGAGCTCAGCCGGAAGATGTTTCCGGAAATGGCGTCGCATTCGCTGGACAAGATGGTCGCGCGTTTCGGACACGGTTTCCAACATCATGACGCACTTGATGACGCCATTGCCTGTGCCGTGATTGCCTCGCATACCGGGGTTCCCGAAGAATTCAAAAGGCGATTTGAATATCGCGTGATGGTATGATAGATTTAATTTTGAACGGCAAATGATCAAATTTTGGAGACGAGCAATATGAACAGATTGATCCTGACGGGTTGGGGATGGAAAGACTACGCTTGCGCCGCCGCCTTGGCATTGCGTCATTTCAAATCGGCTGACATTCGGGGTATGAGTACCCGCAGACTGCCGGAATTTTTGAACGAAGTGACCGGTTATAAAGAGATTGTTATTCTCGGTGTCGGCCTAACCGGCAATCCGGAGCTGTTGACCAAAGCGGTTGCAAAATTGACCGGTAAGGGGGTCAAGATCAGCTGGATCAGCGCAATTCCATTTCCTGAATCACTGAGCAGTGAGCTCCAGTCAAAGATGGAAATTTTTGTTGACGGAGATGGCATTACCGATGCGGTAAGCCGTTTCTACGGTATTCCTTATGATGATATTGCGCC
>CALABZ010000011.1 GCA_937888615.1 uncultured Lentisphaeria bacterium
ACAGTCACCAGTTTCTGAACAGTTTCACTGCCGGCCCGGGCTGGTATCCGTCTGCGGACGAGCCGCCGAAGATACTGTTCTCCCTGTCTCCGCGGGAAGGAAAGCAACTGACCGACCTGATGTCCAAACATCGAACCAGGGTCAAAGTTACGGTACATGGAAAACTCGGGGATGATAAATTCCCTGCGGTAAGTGCGGTTATCCCCGGCAGGGAGCCTGAAGTTGCGGAAACTTTGGCGATCGCGCACATGTATGAGCCTCTTACCTGTGACGATGCGACGGGCGCTGCCGGAGCGGTCGAAATCCTGGCGGCAGTAAAGAAAGCCATAGAACGGGGGGATTTGCCCTGCCCGAAACGGTCCATACGCTCGCTGCTCATGTGGGAACAGTACGGACTGTCGCATTTTTTCGAAAAAAGCCGGGAAAAAGGGCGCTCCTTTTTGACGGCTGTCAGCTTGGATGCTCCACTTGGTCATTTTGACCATTCCGGGCTGTATAAACAGAAATTGAGTTTTATACACAGCAGCGCCTCATTGCCGTGGGGCGGGGATTCGCCCTGGCTTGATTCAGTCCATCGGATTTTTAATGACCATTTTGCCGCCGAATACTGTTACTCTGACGTCCGCGGTCATTACGGCGATGATTGTATTTTGACCCAGCCGGCGTTCGGAGTGCCTACGCTTTGGCTTTCCGGCAGTTCCTCCTTATATCATCACAACAGTCAGCTTACCTGGGACAAAATAGATCCGAAATTATACCGGTTTGCGATTGCAAGTTCGGGCGCATATTTATATGCGATGTCCGTTGCCGGGGAGAGCGAGGGCCGCGCCTGGGCGAAAGACATTTTCAGAACGGCGGAAACCGAGGTCAAACGCATCGTGCATGACGGAGACATTGAAAGAGCCGGATTTGAAGCCGGTTACTATGCCGGATGCATTGAGTCCCTCGTCCGCCTGGAAGATAGCCCGGACAGCGCCTACAAGAAATATCTGGCGGACAACTCCGCCGCGATAAGAAAACTTGTTCCGGAAAAGAAAGTCAAACCCGCTTTGTCGGCGATGTCCCGGCGAGCGGAAGACTGGACGGTGAAATTGTCAAACCCGGGAATTCTTCCGTACGATCAGCCGCGGTTGCCTTTAGCGGAACGCCTGCCGGGTTCTAGAGTCGGCAATGCGAGAGCGGTCCTCAACTGGTGCAACGGCAAAGTAGACCTGGCCGAAGCCGTCCGTCTCAGAGGTCTGGAAAGGAAAAAAGCATTCGATGACCGCGAAACGCGGCAGCTCATGAGCGATCTGCGGGTGCTCGCCGGGGCCGGTTACGTTGAGATCGCGGAAACCACACAGGTCGGGGAAAAGGACTTTGTCAAAGGCTTAAAAAAAGCCGGGATCGGGAACGGGGATGTTCTCTTTGTCCATAGCTCACTGTCGGCTTTCGGGGAAGTCAGCGGCGGCCCTGAAACCGTAATAAATGCGTTGACAAGTCTCGTCGGAGAGAATGGCCTGTTGAGCATGCCCGTTTACACAAACTGCGATTTCGATTCCGGCGACGGCCGGGCGTATCATGAGGATATGATTCCTTTCGATCCGGAAAAGAGCGAAGCCAATACGGGCGCGATCGCAAACCGCTTCTGGAAGCGGGAAGGAGTTCTCAGGGGTCTCAATCCTGTCCATTCGACGGCGGCATGGGGAACCGGAGCTGCCGAGTTTCTGAAGGGCGATGATGAAAAGACGCCGTGCTGTTCCATGGCCGGCCCGTTGGGAAATATCCTGTTAAGGGACGGTAAATTCGTCTTTCTCGGCACGGGAATGTATTGCTGCACTTTTCTGCATGCGGTGGAAGACGCCTGCGACCTGCCTTATCTGACGAACGGCCGGGCGGTATCGGCGGAAGGAGATGTAATACGTCACATTCCAATGCCCTTGTTCCCGGCAGGGCCGAGGGAATTCTACAAGAAGCCGGATAATGAATGCTTCCGTAAATTGCGTCAGCACGGTCTAAAAAAGGAAACCGTGAAGGTCGGACTTGGAGAAATAGAGGTGGTTTCAGCCAGAAATCTGGCGCTCGTTTCGCTCCGGATGCTGGCGGAAGATCCGCTCGCCATGGTTGCGGACGGACCCTTCAATCCGGTATCGGAATTTGCGGCGGCAACGGAAAGAAAACGCGACCGGATCCGCTTGCTGCTGAAACTGGCGGAAGCCGGACAATGGAGCGAGCTTATAAGAGCCGGGGTTATGAAATAGGATAAGGATGATTCGGAACCAAGTTTTCGGATGGATTTTTTTGTAACGTCCATATTCCGTTTTGAATCAGCTTATTTCCTATTTAATCTTTACGCGCTGATTGAAGTAATTTCCCTCAAGTTGACCGGGCGTCGACATTTCGTTTTTATTTTCCGGGAAATGGCACGGATAAGATAGTCCATTATGCGCACACTTGTTTCTCCGATTGATTTTATGGTGAAAGATTGACAACGCCAAAAAGTCAACTATATTCCTCATAGAAATAGGGAAATAAATCA
>CALABZ010000012.1 GCA_937888615.1 uncultured Lentisphaeria bacterium
CTTTGTTTTGTTGGAAAGATTATCGATGATCGCGAGGACCGCTGCTATGCGGTCCTCGGCGGTTTTTTTGTTTGTCGCTCAGGGCCATGATTGCTTTTTCCTGGGCCTCTTCGCCGATGTGGACATACAGCCCCCTGTTTCCAGCCTGTTTTTTTTAAAGCTCAATAAGTGCGAAATTCAGGTTTATATCCATTCGATGAGAAGCCCTCTGCTGTTGTTCGTAGACCTGCAACTCGAAAGAGTCCGCCTGTCGGGCTCCCATTGATGTGGAAGATTGTAAAATAAATGTCAAAAATGACGGCGGCGACTTGTATTTGAAGCCTGCTGAATCTATTGTCCCAATATCAAAAACCAGGAGGAACCATGGGAAAAATATTGAGTTCAACAGCATTGGTGATTTTCATCTTGCTGGTACTGTTGGTCGGGCTGTTCTTTTTTTGGTTCGGCTGTCGGATCGAGCCGGAGAATGGCCAAATCGCGATCATGATCAAGAAAACCGGCAAAGATCTGCCCGCGGACCAGATCATCGCCACCGACCCCGCTTACAAAGGCATTCAGTTGGAAGTACTGGGCGAAGGGCGGTATTTCCGTAATCCGTATGTGTGGGATTGGGAAATCCGCCAAATCTCCGATATTCCGGCGGGAAGTTTCGGGGTTCTGGTGCGTAAATTCGGCAAAGACCTGCCGCCCGGCGAAATCATCGCTCCGGGCCCGGAATATAAAGGCATCGTCCGCGAAACCCTGAACACCGGCAAGCATCGAATCAATCCTTACGCCTATGAAGTCAAATACTACAACGACATTCAGATTATGCCCGGCAATGTGGGAGTGGTAACCAACCTGACCGGCAAGGATATTTTTTCCGGCACGGCCAACGACCTGACGAACCACAAAGGATTCATCGTGGACGGTTCGCGCAAGGGCGTGGTGGCGAGAATCCTGAAAGAAGGGACGCACCGGATCAATCCCTACATTCAGGGTGTGTCAATTGTCAATATCCAGAGCCAGCGCTACGAATTCACCGGCAACGACGCGATTATGTTCCTGACGGTGGACGGTTTTAATATTTCGCTGGAAGGCACCGTGGAATTCAATATCCAGCGCGACGCCGCTCCGTGGCTGACCCATGAAGTCGGCAATATGGAAGATATCCTGAAAAAACTGATTCTTCCCTCGGTCAGTGGTTTCGCCCGTATCGAAGGAAG
The DNA here is from genome assembly GCA_937888615.1 of uncultured Lentisphaeria bacterium. Taxonomy (GTDB): domain Bacteria; phylum Verrucomicrobiota; class Lentisphaeria; order Victivallales; family Victivallaceae; genus UBA5239. Next base: position 1,206 of record CALABZ010000012.1, read on the forward strand.
CAAAAAGAGCGCCACCGAATTCATCATCGGCGAAAGCCGTCAGGTATTCCAAAACGAACTGGAACAATTCCTGCGCAAGATCTGTTCGAACTGGGGGATATCGATCAATTCTGTATTGATCCGGGATATAACTCCGCCGCAGGAGATCGCGGAAATCATCCGGAACCGTGAACTGGCCCAGCAGGAAGCAAAGAAGTTCCGCCAGCAGATTGAACAGGCCAAGTCCGCCATGGAGCTCGAACGCCAGAAAATGCTGGCGGTGCAGAACCGTACCCGTGTCGAAGCGGAAACCTTGAAAATCACCAAGGAAATTGAAGCTAAACAGCAACAACTTGAACGCATGATCGCCGCTCGCACTGAACTCGAAGTGACAGCCCTCGATTACAAAACCGCAGAAGCCAATGTCAAGGCATTGCTGACACTGGCCGAGGCGGAACGACAGGTAATTGAAAGCCAAAATATCTCCGAAGCGGAAATTCTGCAGCGCAATGTGGAGGCGTTTGGCAGTGGCGAAAATTATATACGCGGCCTGCTGTTCCAGAAGATCGGCCCGCGGCTTGAGTCGATTATGACGAACGGCGGACGGGGCGGCCTGTTCGGGCTGCCGCTCAACGGAGCATCCAAAACGGTTCAGGATGAGGTGAAAAAATGAGTGTGAAAAAATTTGCAGTCAGTGGAATTATTGCCATCACGGGGGGGATTTTGCTGGTGGTTGGGATTTATATCTGGGAGTATTGCCGCTTTTATGTGCCGCCGGGCAAAATGGCGGTCGTCACCGCCAAAACCGGTGAAGAACCACCGTCCGGCACGATCCTGGTGAAACGCGGTCAGAAGGGCATCTGGGCGGATGTCCTGCCGGAAGGCCGGCATTTCCTCGATCCGATCAAATATGATGTGAAGATCGTCAATGCCGTGACCGTGCCGCTGGGCAAGGTCGGAATTGTCACCTCGAAAATCGGCAAAGACTTGCCGCCGGGTGAAATCATTGCCGCCGACCGACTGGGAAAAGGCGTATGGCGCAATACACTGGGGCCGGGCGTCTACCGCCTGAATCCACAGGGGTATAACGTGGATATCGTCGATGCGATCAATATTCCGATCGGTTACGTAGGGGTGGTCACGTCCCAGACCGGCACCCCGGCGAAACCGGGCGAATTCGCCACCGTCGGCGAAAAAGGCGTGTTCAAAGATATTCTGCAGCCGGGGCTCTATTACATCAATTCACGCGCTTATCAGGTGAATGTGATTGAGATCGGCATGAACCAGATCAGCATGACCGGCGGCATCGGCAGCATGGTGGAACTGCGCCGGAATATCGACGGCAGCAATGTCCTCAACGAGATGGTCAGCAATACCCTGAACGCACAACTGGAACAACGGATGAAGGATTCCACCGATTCCGATTTTGTGGTGGGAAAATCCAACGCGATGATGCGATTGCCGGAGGGAAACCGTCAGAAACTGCAGTTTAACAGCAGACGGAGTATGAATGCGCCTCAGGCTCCATCAGCCCCCGTTTCGAGAAAACCAAATACGGCAGCGGCAAAGGCGGCAGCGGCAAAGGCGGCAGCGGCACAGGATTCGCCCACGGTCATTTTCGGCGAAAACCGTTTCGTGGAATTTCCTTCCCGCGACGGATTCAAGATCATGCTGGACATGACGGTGGAATTCGAGCTGCTCCCCGGCAATATTGCCAGGATTTACATGCTGTACGGCGATCTGCCGCAGGTGGTGGAAAAGATCCTGATTCCGCAGATCATGTCGGTTTCGCGATTGAAAGGGTCCAGCTACAAGGCGCAGGATTTCATCATGGGTGAAGGCCGGGAAACGTTTCAGAACAACCTGAAAAGCGAACTGGTCAATGTGATGGCCGAAAAAAGCCTGATCATCCACAACGCGATTATCCGCAACGTGGAAATCCCGGTGAATATCCTACAGCCAATCCGTGATTCGAGCATGGCCAAAGAACAGAACCTGACCAACCATTCGCTCCAGGAAGCGGCCAAGATCGAGGCTGAACTCAATACCCAGATCGCGATGATTGAGCAAAAACGCATGGAAGTGGAACAGGAAACCCGCAAGATGGTGGCTGAAATCTCCGCGAACCAGAAAAATACGGTCCAGAAAATCCAGGCGCAAACTTCGCTGGATGTGGCGGCAATCCAGTTGGAACGTTCGGACTTTCAGGCAAAGATCCAGAAACTGAAAGGTGAAGCCGATGTCCGAAAGAAATTCATGCTGGAAAACGAACGGGCCATCGGCACCCGGAAAAAAGCGGCGATTCTCGGCGCACTCGGCATCATGGCCGACCTGAAACTGGTGGAAAGCCTGAACGACAAAGTCAAAGTCCAGTTGATCTACGCCGGTGACGGCACCCTCTGGACCGATATCAAATCCGGCGCGGTGTCCATCAGCAAGTAGCAGCCCGACCGGATGCGACAGCGTACCTGAGACCGGTGAAGAACCTCGATTTTATTCGAGGTGATTCACCGGTATTTTTCCCGCCTTATTTCTTTGTACCCATGGACTCATTCAAAACCGGTTTCAGGGCTTTCCAGGCCAGCTTCGGCAGCCGGTATTCATTGACCAGTCCCTTGTTGTTGAAGCCGCGCGGGGTGCCGACGGTATGACTCGTCGTCTGGCAGGTCCGCATGTCGCAATACTGCCACAACGAAACGCCGGAGTACGCTTCCCGGTCCCTGATCTCGCGGATGACGGTGGTCATGTAATCCACCTGATACTCCTCGGACCAGCGGAAACCGCTGTGGTCGCCGTATATT
>CALABZ010000013.1 GCA_937888615.1 uncultured Lentisphaeria bacterium
GAACATCCCTGCTTCATCGCCGGGTTCAGCATGTTTCCGCTCCTGCGGAATGGAGACCGGGTACGCCCGGAACCGGTTCGGCGGGAGGATTTGCGCCCCGGCGACGTGATCGTGTTCCGTTCCGCGGACGGCGTCTCTGTGGTTCACCGGGTACTACGGACGAAGCCCGAGCTCCTCACCCGGGGCGACAACAACCTGCTCCCCGACCCGCCGGTACCGGCCGATTCCCCGCTGGGTCTCGTCAAAACCGCCGAGCGCAACGGCAAAACATTTCCGCTGACAGGCGGCGCGGCGGGACTACGGATGTTTCAGCGAAACCAATTCCGGCGGCGAATGCGTTCGGCCCTGATCCGCCTCGGGCGAACCGTCTGCCGTCTCAGCCCGTGGAAAGTCCGGGCGGAACAGCTCGAACAGGCCCAGTTCGGCGGCGAAACAGTTTATTATCATCATGGACGGGCCATCGGAACCCGCTGGAACGGGCAATGGCTCTGGCTCTACTGGCCCGCCGTATTTTTCATCAAACAGCCGCGCTCGGGGCGGCATTCGGTATTTCTGCGCCTGATCGGCGCCGTCGCGACAGGCCGGGGCAAAGAATACTACCAATCACTGTCACCGGTCTTGCGTGAAAGCTGTTGTGAACAGGGGCGGCGGCTCGGATTTTCCGCGCTGTTCTACCATGAACTTTCGGACGCGCTGTCCCATGCCCGGAAACAACAGTTTCAGGCTGACTATTATGCGCAAGTCACCTGGGAAATTTCGTACCGTCGCTGCCTCGACGACTGCCGCCGCCTTTTCGCCGAACTCCAAATCCCGTTCCTCTGCATGAAAGGAGCGTCGTTCGCCTACCGTATTTATCCGGCTCCGCAGACCCGTTTCCGGCGCGACCTTGATTTGCTGTTCCGCAAAGAACAGGTCGAAACGGTCTACCATAAACTGATCGAAGCGGGCTGGACCCCGCGCGAGCGGGACGTTCAGCGAAACCGTTCCCTGTTCTACCGCCAGCACCTGCCGCCGCTCAGCCGCAAGGGTTCGCCCGGACTGGAACTGCATTGGCATATTTTCAAGGATGTTTCACTTGATCCGGCGCGGCTGTGGGATTACGCCCGCCCGGACGGCGACGGAACCGAATACGGGTTTGTCCCCGAGGTTCATTATCTGCTGCTGGCCTACAACATGTATCTGGATTCCTGGGAATTCGCGGCCCGTTCCCTGCTGGACATGGCGCTCCTGCAGAAACATTTCACGCTGGATAAAGCATTTATCGAACAACTGAACCGCGATTGGGGCCTGAATCTAGACCTCGGGCTTCCCTATACCGTATTTCCCGAGTGTTTCACCGACGACATGAAACTTTTTACCTCGCCGGTCCCCGAAAAGGCGGCGGCGACGATCCGCACGCTGGCCGCTATCGAACAGTCGGGACAGGTCCGTCACTGGCTGGCGCAAGGGTTCGACCCGCCGGAACGCCGGTCCGGAATCGGACAGCGCATCCGTTCAGTGCTCGAAGCGCTCCGCTCCCTGCCGTCACGATTCCATAAATCGGGACTGAAACGGAACCGGATCGCCTACAAGAACTTCCGTTTTCTGGAAAAAAATCTGCCGCGTTTCCGCGCGCTCCGCACCGAAGCGCGGGCCAGCCACCTCCGTCAGAACGCCAATTGACCGACATTCATCTCTTCATCTTTTCATCGAAATTCGCCGGGAATACCATGTCATACATTGCCTTTTACTATTGACTCAAAGAGGATTCATGTTATATTAGGGGCACGGCGACAACAACATAATCGCTGTTTTCATTCATAAAGAGGGGGAAAGGCGAGGTATGGGATGAAATGTTTTATCTGTGTTTTTATTTTCGGCATTTTGAGCTTTCGGGTAAATGCGGACATTCCCGGCTACCGGATGCTTCCTGCGGATGGTTTCAATTGGCCGGCGACGATCGCCGAAAGAAAGATTTATGGCTGGAAAGAAGAACCGATAGACTTGAAACCCGGTGAACGTTTCCGTGTCATTCCCCTCCCCGGCGGCGGTCAGGGCGGACCGATATGGAAAATTCAGCAGGAAATAAAGCCCGGACAATGGAAAGACATAACGGATGAACTTTTCGGATACGGCTGGCTGGCGGAACCGCACAACGGCTGGGCACAACTTATCATTATGGCTAAATGCGGATGGCGGGAAAAATATTGGGGCCTGCTACGCTGGAATGGTTCAACCTATGAGGGGATTCGTGGAGAACTCTATGACTATTTATTGAAAGAAGTTCAGGTCAGCGGAGAACTGCCGCACGATCCGAATTCATACCGGGCCACAGTGCATCGGATCGAAACCGCACTCCGGCGGGGTATTGATCCGAACGACGCGGATGATCAATATATGAAGGTCATTTATCCCGATCCCGACTTCAAGCAGCCAATGGTCTGCACCTTTATTTCCACCAATGATTTCCGGCTGTCCGTCCTGCCGCAGGCCAGGCCGGGAGACATCAAGGTATACGGGGTGGCGAATCCGGTGTCCGGCGACAATACCCTCGGGATCAATTGTACATTTGCAGAAAAGGTTAATCCGGAATTAAAAAAACGGATCGAGAAAGTGTTGAAAGGATCTTTTACCCTGTTGGTATCCAACCAATGCGGTGAAACAGGTGAAACACCGGAATTGATGGTCAAGCTGGACGGTATGCCGGTGATCCGCCGAAAATTCCAATCTTCCGGGATATCGCCTCAATATGCGACATTTCCCATGTTTCCGCAGGCGGGCAAGCACAAGCTCGAAGTGAGCAGCGACGGGATTAATTTCGAACGGGAGTTCACAATTGATTCCGCAAACGACACCGGAATTCTGCGAATTGGCCATTCGCCATGGTATAAATTGAAGCGAAATCTCCAATGCGATTTCACGATAACCAGAGGGGAACCGTAATGCCGATGAAATATTTTACGTTCGTGCTGTTGCTGTCGACACTGTTGCTGACCGGATGCAGAGAACCGATTCCGATATCGCAGGTGAAACAATCCGACTGGTACCGGAAACAATTGGAAATCGTTGCAGCAAAAGACGGCAATGTTCTGTTTGCCTGCAAAGAACTCTGGTATGGCAAAGTTTCGCGAATTAATTCCGACATCGCGATACTCGAACAGCCCAGGTGTCTGGCGTCGCAGGGGGATAAATCGGACAAAGACTCCATACACCTCTGGTTTGAAAAGGGGAAAATGCCGAAAGATCTCACCGTCGGCGATTGGATCATCGCACGGGTGGGACGCAGTCTCAAAAATCAGTACTTTGTCCGGGACTACCGGTTATTGACGCAGGTCGAAGCCGTACCGGCCCGGTTCTCCGGCGATTATGAACGGATACTGCATCTGGCGTTGGAGCATGGCTGGCATCTTAAAGTAAAGGTCCGGAATGACGGCAGGGGTCTGACAATCAGCCACGGCACGCCTCACCCAACCACCTTTTACCCTGCCGTCGGCAATGGAAACTACTCGAATGAGCGCAAGCATAAGGGCGAATTTTACAGCGGTGATGATTTCGATTTCACGGTACAGGATTCCGCGTTGCTTGATAATGCCTGTACGAATGATGTCGCCCTGAAATTTTCAGCCCCCGGCATGATCACAGTCTTTCAAAACAAGGATCAAAAAAATATCATATTCCGTTGCGGCTACAATTTCGACCCGAAAATTTTTGCCGCGATAACCGGACGATACATGGACGAATACGGACCGGCTAAAATTCGATTTCCGATACTCCGGGAGTCGGCAGGAACAATCGCCATGTCTCCGGCAACCCGGAATCGGCGGGATGAACTGCAAAAGGCATTCGATCAAGCCGGAATCGTCGGAGAATGGCGGATCGGCGATATGGGAAGTATGATTTTCCTCGCCAAATGCCGCGATTATGAACTTGATTTGCCGTGGCTGCCCCCGACGCCGGTAAAGGTCGAGGGCCCGACCGGAGACGGTTTTATTTTCAGCCTCTCCCCGCCCCGAAAAGGCCCGGCGGCCATTCCCTTATCCCATTCAACTCGCCGTGAATTCTACTATTGGTTATTCATCTCCGGCATGTTGTCCCGGGGGCACGGCGATAAGCAGATTTATCATGACTGGAACTTTGAGTTCGGCAGGGGATTGCCCAAATATGAAAAGATACTGCAGAACATTCTCGATACATTGGCGAAATGCCCCCCGAAAGATTGAGCATCCGTAAAATCGAGAATTATCGGGCGGCGGGGAAAGTGACTTCGCCGATGTCATTGGCCTGCGTGCAGACCATGACGAGACGGTCCAGGCCGAGGGCGCAACCGGCGCATTCGGGCATACCGCATTCGAGGGATTCGAGGAATTCAAGCGCTTCGGGATACTCGGCCATGCCGGAGGCGGCGCGGGCGGCACGTTCGGCGGCGAAACGTTCGCGCTGAACCGCGGCGTCGGTCAGTTCACTGTAGGCGTTGGCCAATTCGAGGCCGTTGATGTAGAGCTCCCAGCGTTCGGCCACCGACGGATCATCGGCTTTCAGCCGCGCCAGCGAGGCGCGTGAGGCCGGATAATCCATCAGAAAGGTCATACCATTTCGTCCGAGGCGCGGCTCGACTTTTTCAACCATGACTTCATCGAAAATATCCTGTGTCATTGCGTCCTGCGCACTGATTCCGGCATACTTCCGGTAGGCCTCGTCGACGGTGATTTTTTCCACCGGCAGGTCCAAGACCGAATTGATCATGGCGGCGGTGAAGTCCATCAGCCTCAGGTAATCGGCCCCGGTTTCGTACCATTCGAGCATGGTGAATTCCTCGCGGTGGCGCGAACCGAATTCGTCCTGCCGGAAACACGGTCCGATCTGGTAGATTTTTTCGTATCCGGCGCAGACCAGACGCTTCATTTCCAGTTCGGGACTGCAACGCAGGAAGCGCGTCCCCGAGTGCGGCGCTTCGATGAATTCCTCCGGGGCGGGAGCGGCGATCCGCACCGGCGTTTCCACATGGATGAAGCCATGTTCGTCAAAATAGCGCCGGACACGCGAAAAAAGCCCGGCACGCTGAACGAGCCGGGCTTGAATATTGGAAAGACGCCGCAGATGGTCAGGCTTTGGAGACACGGTCGGCATATTCTCCGGTACGGGTGTCGATACGGACGGTATCGCCTTCATTGATGAAGAGCGGGACCTGAATTTCGTAGCCGTTGTCAATCTTGGCGGGCTTGGTGACGTTGGTGGCGGTGTCGCCGCGGGCGCCGGGTTCGGTCTCGGTGACGACCTTTTCGATGAAGGTCGGCAACGTGACGTCGATCGGGGAACCGTTAAAGAACAGGATATTGCAATCGGAATTTTCGATCAGGAAATATTCCTTGTCGCCGATCACGTCCTTGCCCACATGAATTTCTTCATAAGACTCGGCATCGCTGAAAACGAAGAAATCGCCATCGACGTAGGAATAGACGGTTTCGCGTTCTTCGAGGTCCGGCTTGTCGATTTTGTCAACCGGGCGGAACGTGCGGTCCATGGTGGAACCAGTGATCATGTTCTTGAGTTTACAGCGATAAAGGGCGGTGCCTTTGCCGGGTTTGCAGAATTCGAAATCTGTGATGATCCACGGATAATCATCAATCAAAACTTTGAGGCCTTTTCTCAAATCAGAAGCGTTGTACATAGAAAATTCATCTCCAATTATTTCTGTTGAATTTATTAAGCCTGTTAATATACATCGTGAAAAATTATTTTTCAAGTGTTTTCACATTTAATTCTCCTAAATCGGTTCACACTCTTGGAAAAACGACATACTTATGCTAAAGTAATAATCAAATATATTTCAATCAATATAAATATCAGGGATACAGTGCTATGACCGGAAAAGTGTTCGTTTCCGCAGAGATCGGCATCAACCACAACGGCGACCTCAATATTGCCAAGCGCCTGATCGACGCCGCCGTACTGGCCGACTGCGACGCGGTAAAATTCCAGAAACGGACCCTCGACAAGGTCTATACGCAGGAGTTCCTGGACAGCCCCCGCGAAAGTCCGTGGGGCCAAACCCAGCGAGCCCAGAAAGAAGGCCTCGAATTCGGAATCCCGGAATACGACGAGATCGACCATTACTGCCGCGAACAGGGAATCGCCTGGTTTGCCTCCTGCTGGGACCCCGACTCCCAAAAATTTCTGCGCCGCTACAACCTGCGTTACAACAAAATCGCCTCGCCGGTCCTGACCAATATCCCGTTGCTGGAGGCCTGCGCCGAAGAAAAACGCTACACCTTTATCGCCACCGGCATGAGCACCTGGGAGGAAATCGACACCGCCGTGGCGGTCTTCCGAAAACACGATTGCCCGTTCGAACTGCTGCACTGCATATCGACTTATCCGATGCTCCCCGAAGAAGCCAACCTCCTGCTGATCCCCGAATTGCGCAAACGCTACGATTGCCCGGTGGGTTACTCCTCCCACGAAATCGGCAATGTCGCCACCCTCGGCGCGGTGGCGCTGGGCGCTATTTCCGTAGAACGGCACATCACGCTGGACCGCGCCATGTACGGTTCGGACCAGCCCGCCTCGGTCGAACCGGAGGAACTGATCCGGTTCGTCAAGGAAATCCGGGCAATGGAAGCCGCCCTCGGCACCGGACGGCGCGAATTCACGCCGCGCGAAGCGGCGGTGCGGAAAAAAATGCGGGGTTGAACAATCATGATTAAATTATCCGATTATGTAATGCGTTTTCTGGTTTCGAAAGGAGTTCGGGAAGTCTTCATGCTGCCGGGCGGCGGCGCCATGCACCTGAACGATTCGCTGGGACGCTGCCGGGAACTCAACTATACCTGTTTCATCCATGAACAGGCGCTGGGAATCGCGGCGGAAGCCTGGGGTCAGCACACCAACACCCCCGGCGCGGCTCTGGTCACTTCCGGCCCCGGCAGTACCAACACGGTAACGGCGGTGGCGGCGGCCTACATTGATTCAACCCCCGTGTTTTTCATTTCGGGACAGGCCAAGCGCTCCGACCTGAAAACCGGCACCGGCTGTCGTCAGGTCGGTTCGCAGGAAGTCGATATCGTCTCCATCGTTTCCAGCATCACCAAATACGCGGTGACGGTGCTGGAACCCGCCGAAATCCGTTATCATCTGGAAAAAGCCTGGCATGAGGCGACCACCGGGCGCATGGGACCGGTCTGGATCGATATTCCGCTCGACGTACAGGGTGCGATGATCGACGAACAACATTTACAGGGATTCGAACCGCAAACCGAGCCCCCTGCCCCGCTCTGCGGACTGGACGATGTGATCGCCGCAGTGTCCGCCTCCAAACGCCCCTTGATCCTGGCCGGCAACGGCGTCAAAATGGCCGGAGCCCAAAGTCTGCTGCTGAATTTCGCGAGACGCAACCGGATTCCGATGGTCCTGACCTGGAAAACCATCGACCTGCTGGGTTATGACGATCCGTTGAACTTCGGCTGTCCCGGAATCATGGGAACCCGTTTCGCCAATTTCATTGTCCAGAACTGCGACCTGCTGCTGATCATCGGCAGCAGGTTGGAGCCCAGTGTGACCGCGTTCAACAGCGCGGACTTCGGGCGCAACGCCCGCAAAGTCATGGTGGACATCGACCCCTGCGAAATCCGCAAAGTCAAGGGCATTGATATCGGCATCGCCGCCGACGCCGCCGAATTTATGGAACACCTCCGGGCCGTCGACATGCCGTCTCATGACGAATGGCTGGCGTACTGCCGCAAGGTCAAGGAACGCTATCCGGTGGTGCTCCCGGAGTATTATGAGTACCCGCGGGAAAAAGTCAATTTGTATGTATTCACCGAGGAGTTGTTCAAGCAACTGCGGTCGGAAGACGTGATCGTGCCGGAAAGCTCGGGCGCGGCCGGAGAAGTCACCTATCAGGCCATGCGGATCAAGCCGGGACAGAAAGTACGCAACGCCGCCGGGCTCGGCTCGATGGGTTTCGGCCTACCCTACGCCATCGGCGCCTGTCTGGCCAACGGCCACCGCCGGACGGTCCTGATCAACGGCGACGGCGCGTTTCAGATGAATATTCAGGAGCTCGAAACCGTGGTCCGGCTGAAACTGCCGGTCAAGATGTTCATTTGGGACAACAACGGCTATGGAAGCATCATGAACACCCAGCGCAATATGTTCGAGGGATTCTATGTCGGGTCCGAACCGGGCAGCGGGCTGACCCTGCCGGACGTCACCCGGCAGGCCGCCGCATACGGCATCCGAAGCGAACACATCACCTGCAACGCCGATCTCGAAGCGGGCATCGCCCGAGCCCTGGCCGGCGACGATCCGGTGATCTGCCGGGTGGAAGTCACCCCGAACCACCTGACCATGCCGAAAGTACAGGCGATGAAACTGCCGGACGGCGGCATGGTTTCGAAACCGCTGGAAGATATGTGGCCCTACCTCTCCGACGAGGAAATCGCCGAAAACATGATCGCAGGCAACCGCCGGTAAGGCGTGTTTGTCTGCCATCCCTGTCGGCGGCTTCCGGAGAATGATCTAAACGCGCTTGATATTTGGGATTTTGCAGTATATATTGGGATAATTTAAGCAAACGGTAAGGAAACGGAATTAATGATCAAGCTGGTACTGCTGGATATCGACGGGGTGCTGACCGACGGACGGGTAACTGTCGATTCACAGGGCAATGAATATAAGACGGTTGACTTCAAAGACATCGACGCCGTATTCGAAATGAAACGAAAAGGCTTCAAGGTGGGACTGCTCACCGGAGAAGCTACCCCGATCACCCTGTTTTTCCAGAAACGCTTCAAACCGGATTACTTCTATAACGGCTGCAAAAACAAGCCCGAGGCTCTGATGGATATCCTGAAAAAAAGCGGTCTGGCCGCCGCCGAAACCTGTTATGTGGGCGATGCCAAATACGATATTCCGGTAATGCGGCTGGTCGGGCTGTCGGCCTGTCCGGCCAACGCGATCCCGGAAGTCCGCGAGCTGGCCGATCTGCAACTCAAGGGGCGCGGCGGCGAAGGCTGTGTCTGGGAATTACTCGAATACCTGACGGAGAACTCATAAAATGTCCGAACAACGCCCCCGGAAATTGATCAGCATCGTAACCGGTTGTTATAACGAAGAACATAACCTGGAAGAACTTTATACCCGAATAAAAGCTGTTTTCGACAAGCTGCCCTCCTATGACTGGGAAGTGGTCATCGCGGATAATTGCTCCACGGACAATACCCGTGACGTCCTGCGGAAACTGGCCGCCGCCGACAAGCGCTGGAAAGTCATCCTGAACTCCAATAATTTCGGCGTCATCCGTTCCGGGCACAATGCCCTGCTCCATACCAGGGGCGACGCAGTGGTGTCGATGTGTTCGGATCTGCAAGATGCCCCGGAGATGATCCCGGAATTCATCCACCGGTGGGAAGATGGCTACAAAGTGGTCTGCGCCGTCAAGGCGACGACCAAAGAAAACTTTCTGATGGCGTCGGTCCGGCGGTTCTACTATTTTCTGCTGTCTAAATTCTCCGAAATCAGACTGGTCAACAACTTTTACGGATTCGGCCTGTACGACCGTCAGGCCATCGACGCCGTCAAAAAA
>CALABZ010000014.1 GCA_937888615.1 uncultured Lentisphaeria bacterium
ATTTTTCTTACGAGCGTTATTTGCAAAATCAACTGCGCAAGGCTTTCGGCTTTGAGGGGACGCCCATTCGGTTCGTCTTTCGCGAACGCAAAAAAGAGGATGGTAGCAGATGAGTGAGATAGTGAAATTCCTGCTGATTGCGACGGCGGCACTGCTGGCGGCGGCGGCGGTCAGTGTGGCGGGACTGCTCGGGTTCGTCGGGCTGATCGCCCCGCATATCGTTCGGATCGTCATCGGTACGGACAACCGTTTTCTGCTGCCCGGCGCGGCCCTGTTCGGGGCGTTGATGGTGGTGACATGCGACACGGTCGGACGGTTGGTGATGCAGAACTCGGAACTGCCGGTCGGAATCATCATGGCCCTGCTCGGACCGCCGTTTTTCCTCTGGCTGTTGAGGAGGAATCATTATGAAGCTTGAAGTCAAATCGCTCTGCGCCGGGTACGGCGGCAGGGTGGTGCTGGAAAATATCGATTTTGCAGTGGAATCGGGCAGTATCACCACGTTGCTGGGGCCCAACGGCTGCGGCAAATCGACGCTTTTAAAAGTGATCGGACGGACCATCCGTCCGTTTTCAGGCGATATCCGGATCGGGGAACGCCCCGTCGCCAACTACCGGCGGAACGAGTTGGCCCGGACGTTGGCCCTGCTGCCGCAACTGCATCACGCTTCCGGCGAGATCACGGTCGAAGAACTGGCCGCGTTCGGGCGCTACCCCCACCGCGGATTTCAACTGACGCTAGGCGAGCACGATCGCCAGGTCATCGACCGTTCGCTGACCATGACCCGTATGGAAGGACTGCGCAGGCGCCGTATTTCCAGTTTGTCGGGCGGCGAACGCCAGCGCGCCTGGATCGCCATGACGCTGGCGCAGGAACCGAAAATCCTGCTGCTGGACGAACCGACCACATTTCTCGACATCTGTTGCCAGTTTGAAATCATCGAAATGATCCGTCTCCTCAACCGGGAATTCGGCATCACCATCGTCATGGTTCTGCACGACCTGAACCTCGCCGCACGCTGTTCCGACCGTCTGGCGTTGATGAAAGACCGGAAAATCCGTTACGAAGGCCCCCCTGCCGACATCATGAAGCCCGAAATCCTTCGCGACATCTTTGAAATCGAGCCCGAAATCAATATCGCCCGGGACGGCAGTCCCTATTGCCTGCCGGTCGGCTCCACCCGTTTGAACACAGGAGAAACCAGCCATGCCTAAAATTTACGCCGTCGGCATTGGTCCCGGCTCGCTCGAACTGCTGACCCCGCAGGCACACCGCATCCTGTCGGAATGCACCGCCGTGGCCGGTTACTCCATGTATCTTGACCAGATCGCGCCACTGATCGAAGGGAAAAAGTTAATCCCGGGCGCCATGCGCCAGGAACTTCAACGCTGTCGCCAGTCGCTCGACGCCACCCTGAACGGCGAAACCGTGGCGGTCGTATCCTCCGGCGACGCCGGCATCTACGGCATGGCGGGGCTGTTGCTGGAACTGACCGAGGAGGAGCCCTATCGCGAAATCGAAGTGGAAGTGATTCCGGGAATTACCGCCGCCATTTCCTGCGCGGCACTGGTCGGGGCACCGCTGATGAACGACTTCGCCGTCGTCAGCTTATCCGATCTGATGACTGACCGTGAAACCATCGAAAAACGTCTGCGCGCACTCGCCGCCGCCGATTTCCCGACCGCCCTCTACAATCCAGCCAGCCGGAAACGGCACGAACTGCTCGAGTATGCCGTCCGCACGTTTCGCGAAACCGGGGGAAATCTGCCTTGTGCGCTGGTTCGCGACGCCTACCGGAGCGAAGAACAGATCGAAATATGCCGTCTCGACGATTTTCCGTTCGAAAAAGTCCAGATGACGACGCTGGTCCTGATCGGCAACAGCCAGACCCGGATCAAGGGAAACCGCCTCTACAACCGCCGCGGCTACCGCGGCAAGTACAGCCTCGAATCCTGAAAGAACCAAACCGCACAGACCTGATCAAATATCCTCTCCGAGTTTCTCCAACTGTCCCAATACGGCCTTGTTACGAGCCAGATCGTCCACGGCTCCGGCGGAAATTTTCTCATCGACGATCATTTCCCAGCCCAAATATTCGGCGATATACCGGAACTGACTGGAAATCAGGCGGTATTCGGAATCGCCCAGCTCCGCTTCTCCAATCGCCACGATCCCGAGTTTCTTTGACATCGTCATCAATTCATCACCCTTCGAATAAAATTTATCCAGGGCCAGCTTCAACTGTCCGGTGATGCCCCACCAGTAAACCGGCGAACCGAATAGAATCATATCGGCCGCAACCACCTTGTCCATCAATTCGGCTCCGCCATCCGGCAGAACACAGCGCCCGCCGTTCTGCTGACACGCTTCGCAGGCGATGCACCCCTGCAAATTCAGGTCCACGACATTGATCCATTCTGTCCGATGCCTGGGTTCCATTCCGACTTTCAGCGCGTTCAATGCGTGGACAGTATTCCCATTCTTGCGTGGACTTCCATTTAAAATCAGAATCTTCATACCAAGTCTCCAATATACAATTTATTCGAATGATTGATCGCAGACTTCATTTTCATCCAGCACCCGGCATTGCGGAAAACGTTTTTCAAATGCCTGCCGGAACATGCCCGTCTTGCCGCAACTGGGCGATTTGCTTTTCAGGATCGCCGCCTTGAATTCGACTTCCGCCAATGCGTCAAGTTTACGCGCCACCCACGGAGCCAGCATGGCGGTGAAGTCGCCCCCATTGATATTGCCGATCAAGTGCCCGTCCGTCAGCGTCATCGGTTCACGGGGAACCGGCAAACCGCATTCGCTTTCGGGGCAGACCGGAATCAATTCATACCGTTCTTTCAATGCGGCGACTTCGGCGGACAACTTGTGCCTGCCGTCATAGCGCACCGGACATCCCAATAAACAGGCACTGACCAGAATTTTCATTTCGTTCCTCCCCGTTTCATATGGTTGCGATTCGCTTACAGATATTTGGCGGCAATCCCGGCGAGTTCGCTGCGTTCGCTCCGGGCCAGCGTGATATGACCGTGGAGCGGCAGGCCTTTCAGCCGCTCGGCGGAATAGGTCAGGCCGTTGCTCGAAGCGTCGAGGTACGGGTTGTCGATCTGTTCCGGGTCGCCGGTCAACACCATCTTCGACCCCTCGCCGGCGCGGCTGATGATGGTTTTGATCTCATGCGGCGTCAGGTTCTGCGCTTCATCCACGATAATGAACTGGTTGGCAAGACTGCGGCCGCGGATATAGGTGATCGCTTCCAGTTCCAGGCGCTGGGAGTTCATGAGTTCGCTGATTTTTTTCGCGGACCCGTTCGGGCGTCCGTTCTGAAACAGGAAATCGAGGTTGTCGAAAATCGGCTTCATCCACTGAAGCAGTTTGTCGTCCTTGGCTCCCGGCAGGTAACCGATATCATTGCCGAGCGGCATGATCGGGCGTGACACCAGGATTTTTTCGTAAAGATTCAGGTGCATGACCTGTTCGAGCGCGGCGGCCAGCGCCAATAACGTCTTGCCGGTTCCGGCGCGGCCTACCAGTGAAATGAGCTTGACATCCTGGTCGAGCAACAGGTCCATCGCCATGCGTTGCTCCTTGTTGCGGGCCTGGATATTCCATACCGACTGATCGGAACGGCCATTCAACAGTCTCAGAATGCCGTCCTCGTATTTGCGGCCAAGGGCGGTACGCTTGGGATTTTCGGGATCCTGGAGCATGACGAACTCATTGGTCATCAGGTCAAAGGAATCCTTCATTTCCTTGTTTTTATAAAATTCATCGACCACGCCGCCGCCGACTTCGACGGTTTTCCACCCGGCATAAAGGTGTTCATATTCGACCCGCTCGCGTTCGAAGTCCATCACGTTCAGGCCGAGGGCGTCGGCTTTCAGGCGCAGATTGATGTCCTTGCTGATGAAATAAACGTTCTCGCGATCTTTCTGCAGCGACAGCGCCACCCGGAGAATCCGGTTGTCCGGTGAATCAATATTGATTGCGGAATCGGTAATGCGGTTCAGTTGTTCCTCCGAAAAGGTGGCGCGGGCGCAAATGATCTGAAGTTTGCCGCTTTTCGGATCATTCGGAAAAATGGGAACGCCTGTCACCAACGAACCATAATGGCGAAATTCATCGAGCTTGCGAATCACATATCGGGCGTTGCGCCCAAGCTCGTCATGGTTTTTCTTGAAGCGGTCGAGTTCTTCGATCACCGCCATCGGGATGACGACATCATTGTCTTTGAAAGCCATCAGACTGTCGCCGTTGTGGAGAAGTACGTTGGTGTCCAGCACGAAAGTTTTTATCATATTCACCTCGTTGTCGTTACTTGTAGATTAATGCAATGTTCCCGAATTGCAATTGCAGAATAGCAATAAATTCATGTTTTATTGCGAAATAATTTGGAAAATCGCGTTATCGGCGCTATTATAACTACATATAGCAACAAGGGAAAGACTATTTTGAGCAGGAAATTTCGTCTGACTTTTCGCAAGAAAATCATGGGTCTGGCGGTCCTGCTGCTGCTGGTCATTGCAGCGGTATGCGGCCGCCAGGCACTGTATCGCGGCGCGGTCAAGGGGTGGCGCTATGCTTTCGGGCGCCCCGGCCGTTATCAGCCGCTGATTGCTGCCGCCGCCGAACGTCACGGGGTGGACAGCCGCCTGATCTATGCCGTTATCGCCAAGGAGAGCGGTTTTAACGCCGACAGCATCGGCGGCGTCGGCGAGATCGGCCTGATGCAGATCCGCCCGAACACGGCGGCGGCGGACTGGGCGCAGGCGCACGGAGTGGCGGTCCCGGTTCCGGGGGTGTTGTTCAACCCGGAGCTGAATATTGAAATCGGCACCTGGTACCTGGCCCGGGCGATTCAGCGCTGGCGGCAATATGACCACGGCCTTGAACTGGCCCTGTGCCAATACAATGCCGGCGAGAGCAAGGCTCGCGAATGGAGCCCCGATACTTATGACGGCGAGCTGAAACCGATCAGCTACCCGACGACGCGCCAGTACGTCGGCGAAATTATGAAGCATTACCGGAAACTGAAGGAAAATTGATTTTGCGAATATTGATATTATTAATTTTGTCGTTATGCCTGGCGGTCCCGTCCCGAGGACTTCACCAAAACCAAAGTCGAGGACGAACAGGTTATTCCGGAGGACTGGACCATCGGCGGTTCCCGGATGGGCGTCCCGATGACCCGTTTTTACGTGCAGAAAAATGAGAAACTGAAAAAAACCGTGCTGGTGGTCGACAGCCGCAAATCCACCGGCGCGCTGATGTGCAAACCCTCCGACCAGAACGTCGACCTCAATAAAACCCCGATCCTGCGCTGGCGCTGGCGCGTGAAATCCCTGCCGCCGGGCGGCGACGGACGCGAAGCCAAGATTGACGACCAGGCCATCGCCATTTATGTCGGCGGCCCCGGCCTGTTCAGCAAAAAAAGCATCGCCTACCGCTGGGAAACCGAAACCCCGGTCGACACCACCGGCAAAATCACTTACGGTTTCGGAGCACTCACCGTCAACTGGATTTGTCTCCGCAACAAGACGAGCAAGCTCAATGAATGGCATGTGGAAACCCGCGACATCGCCGCCGATTACCAGAAATACTACGGTGAAATCCCGGACCGATTCGTTATCAGCATCTGCGGCAACAGCCAGTATTCGAAGTCCGACACCATCGCCGAGATCGAATTCCTCGAGCTGATCCCGCGTCCGGACCCGCCGCCGGACCAACCCGAACTGGCCGCCCGGAAAACAAACTGAATTGGACTGATCCCGCGCCCACCCCCGTCGCGGGATCAGCCCAAATGGACCGTCCGAAAAAAATCTTGTTTTACATCCGGACCAATACCGAATACTTGTACTTTACCGTAACTTCTTCGCCCGGTTTCAAGTTCAGTTCCCACGTCAGTTCCCGGCGCGGATTGACGCTGTAAACACCGGTTTCCAGCACTTTCGCCTCCGGTGCCTGTTCCGCGGAAACCAATTCGCCCGAGAACTGCAATTTAACCACCGCCACGGCGGCGGTCGAGCGGTAATTGTGCAGTTTCAAGGTTCCTTCGACCTCCGGATTGCGGTAGTTGTAACCGGCGATATGGACGATTTTGCGCCCTGACATTTTGTAGTCGATGCTGCTCTTATCCGGGATTTCATATTCGTTCAGCGTACCGGTCACGGTCAGCGACTTGGTGATCTTGACCAACGTTTCCTGACCGGGGTTCACCCATTTGATCGTGCCCTGTCCGAGAATTTTTTCGCCGTCGACGATCTCGACCGGCGCCGTGGTGATCGGAGCCTTCAAGGGATTCTTGAAACGAATGGCGTCCCACAGTTCCCCATAAGGATTTTCTTTATCCGAATAATTCCGGTCGTAAGTTCCCCACTGACTCCGGCGGTCCGGGATTTCCCATTCCACGATCCGCTCATAAGTTGTTTCGGCGGAGGCAATTTCGCGATATACGCTCGATCCTTTCGCCAGGCTGACCTTGCCGGCGGGGAAGTAATGGATATCCTCGGAAGCCCCCGTTTCGGGCAATGGCGACACCCCTCTGGACATGGTCGGTTCATTCAGGGTGACATTATTGTACATCGCCATCTGCTGCATTGTGGCGGCACCCTGATAACGATTCTGCCCGGAAAGCTGTTGGAAAAATTGATTCAAACTTGCAGTCATCAACGGGCTCGTCACCCGCATGTACTCCAGGTTCGGGAACCCGGAAATCAGGTTCACCTCGGCCCCCGCCAGATCCTCGATTTCATTGGTAATGACCGCGGATTGGTCGATGCGCATTTTCGCGTCTTTGCTCAACGCAATCCGATAAGCCGGCGCCCACGACAACCCGAATGTCAGGTAATTCATGGACATGGGAGTTTCGGACGGATCGCACTGCACCAATAACATCCGTTTGTCTTCGATGATTTTATCGTTGATGCCGTCGGATTCGATTGAAAGCACCATGCCCTTGCTGAAAGTGATCAACTCACCGGATTCAAGCTTTACCGCCAGGTAGGATTCCGGCTGCTGCCCCCTGTAATACGGCTGAACGGAAGCGGCGGACGAAGATTTGCCAAGGCGAAGCATCGTTCCTTTAATAATCCGGGGCTGTTCGTTATCGGAAGTTCGGAGCGTGACGGTGACTTTGCGGTTCTGATAAGTGGCGGCGAAGTTCCCGAACGGATTTTCGTTGTCCCGAGTACCGGGGCGTTCCACTGAAGTAACACTCAAATTCGATGCGCCGAAAAACCACAACGTCCCGTGAACCGGATTGATCTCCTCGTCGATCAGGAACGGTTTCGGAGGAATCTGGCGAACCTCCCGGGTCACCAGTGCATAGCCGTTTTTGAATAACGCGGCCTTGACGATCGGGGCTTTGCTTTTCGCTTCATCGGCTCCGTACAAGGTTACGCCCAGCAGTACGGCCAGAGTTGCGCTCGCGAGTTTTTTCATCTCACATCCTCCTTATCAGTTTCTTGAATACAATAGCCCGCTTTTCGGATAAATTGTCAAAGAATTGTCAAAAGAATGTAAAAAAATCAGCAGCCTCAATATTCCTTCACGACTTCCCGGAATGCCCGGAGAAACTCGTTGACCTGCCCTTCCGTATTGTGCCAGAAGCTCAGGCGCAATCCCGCATAGGCATCCTCGCGGCTGAATCCCAACGCCAACAGGGCTGGGCTCGGACGGTTCGACTCCGCCTGACAGGCGCTCCCCGCCCCCACATGGATACCGTGTCTGGACAGCATTCGCACCAGTACCGCCGATTGATATCCGCTCACCACCAGGTGCACGATGAACGGCGAGGATTGTTCCGGCGGCACCGTCAACCGGATTTTGCGGCCGTTCGGCAGCATCCATCCGGCAAGGGCTTCGATCACTTTGGTTTTGAGTTGAGCGGCCTGTCCGGCGTGTTCATCGCGATCGCGGCAGGCCTTTTTCAAGGCGTCGGTCAACGCCAGGCACAACGCGGGTTCGGGGCGACCGTCCAGATAATCGGAACTGCGGGCGGTGGACAGAAAGTCCCGGACCGCGCTGTTCCGGCAAACCAGCGCCGCGCCGCCGGGCGCGCCGATCTTGTGGCCGGAACAGAATACCAGGTCCAGTTTCGCCTGTTTCCACGGGATTTCGAGTTTGCCGACACTCTGGACGGTGTCGGCCAGGAATACGGCGTCGCCTCTGGTATTAGCCGCCGCCGTCAGGTCGTTGACCTGGCCGGTTTCGCTCTGGACATGGCGCAGGGCGATCAACGGCGTCCGCCCCCCTGCCCCGATCCGTTTCAGCGTGGCGGTCAGAGCCGGGTGTTCCAGCTCCGAGGTAACGATTCGCGCGCGGTCAAATCCCGGATAATGACAAACGACATTGAACAGCGCCGTCGCCGAACTGCTCCAATAAACGTAATGCCCCGCCTCGCCGGTCAGCAGTTGCGAAACCTCCGCCGCCGCATCCTGCAGTTTGCCGCGGATCTCGTAGGCCAGCGAATGAAGCGCTTCCTGATTGGCGAAATAGCGTTCCGCATAGGATCGATAGGCCGTCAAGACCTCCGGATCGACCGGAGCGGATGCCGCATTGTCCAGATAAATCATCGCAATTCACCGACGGTTATACTCAATTAGGGTTATCACGGCTCAGGCGTTGCGGATTTTTTCCTTGTCGCGCTCGGCCTGATTATTGACCGAGGCGCTTTCCACCTGTTTATCGGCCAGAATCTGGTCGAGTTCCTCCTGGCTTGCCGCTTTTTTCAGCTTATCGCCGTAAATGATATCGATTTCCGCCAGCTTGGCCTGACACCGGGTGTTGATGTCGGCCAACGCCTCGCGCTGTTCATCCGTCAACGACTTACGATTGCCGCCAGTGCGTTCGAGTGCGAGTTCCCATGCGCTCTTCATAAGGCCGCCAGGTCGGGTTTGCGGGCCGCCAGCGTCTCATCCATGCGCCGGACCGGAGTCGTGATCGGTGCTTCATGCAAGGCTTCGGGATCGGTGTCGGCCTGGTTGGCAATATCGATCATCGCATCGATGAATTCGTTCATGGTTTCCAGCGACTCGGTTTCGGTCGGCTCGATCATCAATGCTTCCGGAATGATCAGCGGGAAATAGATCGTCGGCGGATGAATTCCGCGATCGATCAACCCTTTGGCGATATCCAGCGCGTGAATGCCGCTCTTCGCGCGCCTCGTGGCGGAAAAAACACATTCATGCATGCACATGCGGCTGATTTTCTGGTCGTAATACGGAGCCAGCTTCACCCGCAGATAATTGGCGTTCAGCACGGCGTTTTCGCTGATTCGGACCATGCCCTCGCGCCCGAGCATCAACATATAGGCACAGCTCCGCAACAATATCCCGAAGTTTCCGTAGAAGGGCGCAATCTTGCCCAGAGTGCTCGGAAAATCACAGCTCAGTTCGTATTTGCCGTCCTCATTTACTACGACGCGCGGCACCGGCAGGTAGGGGCGCAGGATTTCACCGGCGCCGACCGGACCGGCTCCCGGTCCGCCGCCGCCGTGCGGCGTGGAAAACGTCTTGTGCACATTCACGTGCATGACGTCGAATCCGAGATCGCCGGGGCGTACCCGACCGATAATGGCGTTGGCGTTGGCACCGTCGCAATAACAGAGGCCGCCCGCCTGATGGACCATTTCGCAAATCTTTTTCACGTTTTTATCGAACAATCCCACGGTATTGGGGCAGGTCAGCATCAACCCGGCCACGTCGTCGCCGAGTTTCTTCTTCAGGTCTTCGAGGTCGACGTTGCCTTCGGCGTCGGACAAGACTTCGCGGCAGGTGAATCCCGCCTGCGCCGCGCTGGCGGGGTTGGTGCCGTGCGCCGCATCCGGGATCAGCATGACCTTGCGGTTCGTTTCGCCGCGATCCTTGAAATAAGCCGCGATCAGCATCACGCCGGTGAATTCGCCATGCGCCCCGGCCAGCGGCTGCAGGGTCGTTTCGGCAAAACCGAGCAGTTCACTGAGGAAGCGTTCCTGACGGTAAAGAGTTTCCAACGCGCCCTGCGTCAGTTCCGCGCCGCCGGGCAGTTGCGCCAGCATCGGGTGCAATGAGGCGAAACCTTCCATCCGGGCGACCTGTTCGTGGGACTTTGGATTGTATTTCATGGTACAGGAGCCGAGGGGGTAAAAATGCGAATCCACCCCGAAATTTTTGCGGCTCAGATTGGTGAAATGACGCATCGCCTCCAGTTCCGACACTTCCGGCATGGCGGCGGCTTCGCGACGGCGCATTCTTTCCGGAACGGCACTGCCGGCGGGAACGTCGTTGGCGGCGGGACGATAAGCCCGGCGACCGGGTTTGCTCTGTTCAAATATCAGTTTCACAGGACTTCCTCCAATGCTTTGACCATGCCCTCGATTTCCGCACGTGTCCGTTTTTCGGTGACGGCGACCAGCAGTTCGCGTTCCCTGCCCGGATAATAATTGCCCAGCGGAATGCCGGAAGCGTAACCTTTTTTCAGCATCCGCTCGACGACTTCACCGGCATCGAAAGGCAGTTCAATGACAAATTCATTGAAAAATCCGCTCTCGCCGACCGCTTTCACCCCGTCCAGTTTCGCCAATTCGTTACGGGCGAACAACGCTTTCGCGGCGCACTGTTCGGCGACCTCGATCAGCCCCTGTTTGCCCATGAGGGTCAGGTATACCAGCGCGGTGAGCGCGCACAGATTTTCATTGGAACAGATGTTTGACATGGCGCTTTCGCGGCGGATATGCTGTTCGCGCGCCTGAAGCGTCAGGACGAATCCGGGTTTGCCCTCCACATCGACGGTACGACCGACCACCCGGCCGGGCATTTTGCGCATCAGCGGCGACTTCACCGCCATGAATCCAAGGTACGGACCGCCGAAACTCAATGGAATGCCAAGGCTTTGCCCATCGCCGACCGCCACGTCAAACCCCATTTCACCGGGGGAACGCAGCACGGCCAGCGCCAACGGATAGCACACCGCCACCGCCAAAGCCTTTTTCCGATGGATCTCGGCGATGACCCCATCCCAGTATTCCACCTGACCGAAGAAGTTCGGATACTGAACAATAACCGCTGCGGTATTGTCATCGACGGCATTCTGCAGCGCGGTCAGGTCCGATTCCAGGCCGTTGGCCGGGACTTCGACGATTTCCATTTCCTGATTCGCCGCATAGGTCCGCAACATATGGCGGTAGAGCGGCGATACGGCTTCGGAGACAACGACACGGTTGCGGCGGGTGGCGCGACGCCCCAGCAGCGCCGCTTCGTAGACCGCGGAGCCGCCGTCATAAAGTGATGCATTCGACACTTCCATGCCGGTCAGGCGGCAGATTGCCGACTGGTACTCGTAAATTGCCTGCAACGTTCCTTGCGACGCCTCCGGTTGATAAGGCGTGTACGAGGTGTAGAACTCCGAACGGCTGATAACGGCGTCCACTGCCGCCGGGATCAGGTGATCGTAAAAACCGCCGCCCAGAAAATTCGTCACGGCAGTATTTTTATCGGCCAGCGTGCGGAAATACTCAAGCATCCGGTGTTCGGACATGCCGGAGGGGAGATTTCCCAGCGGGGGGACCGGAAAATCGACTTGCGCCGCTTTCCACATTTCTTCGAATCCGCTGCAGCCGATGGCTTCAAACATGGCCTGGCGGTCGGCGTCGGTATTGGCAATGTACGGCAATTACGTTATCTCCTAAATAAAAAATCGGACTGCGTTTTACAGTCCGAGATGTTGATGGATGCGTTCCGGATTCTACTCGTTTTCCAGCTTTTTCAGGAATTTCGTGTAGGCATCGGGCGACATCATATCATCAAGCTCGGAGGTATCAAATTCCTTAAGCTTGCAGATCCACCCTTTTTCTTCGGGCGAACTGTTGATGATCCCCGGATCGTCAGTCAGCTCTTCGTTCACGGCGCTGACGGTGCCGCTGATCGGGGCGTAAACATCGGAAGCGGTCTTCACCGATTCCACGGTCGCCAAGGTGTCCCCGACGATATAATCCTCATCTTCACTCGGCAGTTCAACGAATGTGATGTCACCCAGCTCTCCGGCCGCGTACTCGGATATCCCGATCGTCGCCTCGCCGCCGCTGACATCAACCCATTCATGATCTTCAGTATAATACTTCATTAGCCTCTTCCTGTTTTTCTAATATTAAACTTGCATGTCGTGTTATCCAACAAACATGCCTCACCACGACAAAAGTTCAAGGCATGTTTTAAATTTTTTTTAGATTTTTTTACGAGCCGTACCACGCTTGTAAAACGGAACTTCCGACACCGTTCCCATCACCGTCCCCTTGCCCGCGGCCATGAAGACTTCGCTCCCCTGCATTAGCGGTTTATCCAGATAGGCTAGCGCCACCGCATGGTTCAGCGACGGTGCAAATCCGCCGGAAGTTACCTGCCCGATCAACACCCCTTCGCCGTCGAATACTTCCGCTCCTTCCCGAGCCGAACGCCGCCCGTCCACCGAAACGGCGACCAAGGTCCGTCCGCCCTCTTTTTTCTCCATGGCTTCGCGTCCGATAAAAGACCGCTCCGAGTATTCCTGCAATTTAAGCATGGCTCCGAATCCGGCTTCGATCGGAGTGATGTCCTCCCGCAATTCATGGCCGTACAGCGACATGCCCATTTCCAGGCGCAGCGTATCGCGCGCACCGAGTCCTGCCGGCTCCACATTCGGCTGTGTCAACAGAAAGCGCCACAGTTCCACGGCCTTGTCCGCCGGAAAATAAAGCTCGAAACCGAGCTCACCGGTATAGCCGGTGCGGCTCAACAGCACTCGAATGCCATTGATCTCGACCCACGCCCAATGGAAATATTTCGGCAATTCGGCGGCGGCAAGCCCGGTCACGGCGCAAATGACATCGGCGCTGAGCGGCCCCTGCAAGTCAAGCTTGGCTGTTTCGTCGGAAATATCGACGAATACCACGCCATCGGGCAGGTTCGTGCGGATCTGCTCGGCGTCGGAGCCGATCCGCGAAGCGTTGACCACAATAAAGTAATCATCCTCGCCCATATAATAGACGATCAGGTCGTCGATCACTCCACCGTTTTCATTCAGCAGGAAATTGTAGCGGCAACTCCCGTAGGGCTGGTCGAAAACCGGTCGCGCCAGCACCCGGTCCAGCGCTTCGCGGGCGCCGGGACCGAAAACCCGGAACTCGCCCATATGGCAAATGTCGAAGAGGGAAACCGATTCACGGGTATGCTGATGCTCGGCCAGAATCCCTTTTTTATACTGTACGGGCATATTCCAACCGGCAAACGGCACCATCCGGGCCCCCAGCTTCACATGTTCTTCGCACAAAACTGTATTTCTCAAATCTTCAGACATCATGCTCCTCCTGGTTCAGGAAAAATTCTCGCGCAACGCCCACAGACCCAAAGCGGGATTGCTGATATAAAAGACTTTTTCGCCATTGACCATATTGTAACCATCCTTCAGGTTGGCCACTTCGTACTTCTTCATCATTTCATCGTAGTCGGCATAGGCGAAACCGGCATTTTCGATTTCCCCGCGGCTCATGTTCGGCCCCGGGCAATAGGTGATTTTGAAGCGTCCTTCCGAAGAACCATGGATCAGGTGCGCGGCCGCACCCAGATTCTCGCGCAGGTCGGCGTTCTCGCGGACCGCTTTCAGCGTGGCGGGCGTGCCTTTGTAACCGTATTTGCGGATCACGGCGTCGTTGGTCTTGTCCTCGCCGAATTCCTTCAGCGCGGGGGCCAGGATGATCAGGTCGCCGTCGTCGGCGATCATCATGCGGGTCCGGTAAACCGCCTTGTTACCAAGCCAGGTCGACTTGAATTCTTCGGGGTCCAGGAACACCACCACCTTGTCGGCGGGACCATCCATCAGCACCAGATTGGTCTGCTGACTGAGTTTGACTGCGTCGAGGTAGGCTTCCTCATCCTGCCCGGCGAAGAAACCGCGCATTTCCATTTTGCCGGTGTCGTTGTTGCGGGCCATTACGGTCAACATATAGGTGATCGGCAGATCGCCGAGAAATTCGTTCACACCGTAATTGAACAGACGGCGCACCGGCGTGTCGGCGCGCCCCATGATCTTCTCCATGTTGCAGGAGGCCCCGATGAAGTGCGACTTGTTGATAATGTCCGAGCCGCCTACGCCCACCAGAATGTTTTTGGTGTAGTTGGCCATGCCGACCACTTCGTGCGGCACCACCTGACCGACCGAGAAAATCGCATCGTAACCGCCAAACAGAATCTTATTCACCTGTACCTTGACATCATAATCGAGTTTGCCGCCGCTCCATTCGCTGATCAAACTGCCGGGGACCACGCCCACGTCCACCACGTCTTCGCGCCAGTTATGCACTTTGAACGCATCCAGCGGAATATCCGGACCGAACATCACCCGCAATTCATGTTCCGTCATCGGCGCATGGGTGCCGAGAGCCGGGATGATATCGATATGGCACTGACCGCTGAGCTTTTTGTACAGCATGGCGGTGATCGGACCGGCATAGGAGTTGCCCCGAGTCAGGTCCGGGGGGATCAACAGAATTTTCTTGAATTTATCGGAACCGAGCTTGTCCAGGGTCTGCTGGATGAGTCCCAGCAATTCGGCATCGGATATACGCAAATCCACACCACTTTTAGCGGCTAATACGGTCATCGTTCAACTCCGGTTATTATTTCTTCTCTGTCTGTTGCATTTTTGTCATGATCATCTGCTGGAGTTCTTCCCTGTGTTCCTGCATTTTGCGGGCGACGAGGGTCATGATATCATTGTTCAGCTTGGTGGTCACACTCAAATACTTTTTGCCGATCGGGGTCTGATAAAATGCAATCAGTCCTTTCAGGTCGTCTACAGAAAAATACTTCAGGTAAATGACGGCCAGGTCTTTCCTGATCGCATCATACGAAATATACTTGTTCATGAAGTCCAGCATTTCCTGACGGAACTGACCCAGCATCGGCATGCTGCGAATCTGGATATCGAGCATATTTTTAACCGTTTCTTCGCGTTCCTGCTTCAGATTCATCACATCAAACAGTTGGTACACCGTCTGATAGTCGGCGTCGGAATACGTCTTCGCAACTTCTTCAGCCATGGCTCCAAACGCAAAAAACGCCAACATCACCACCATAAAACCAATCTTTTTCATTTTATACCTCTTTTCGGGTTAATTGATTCAGTGCAAAAACAGAATGTACAATCAATGACGGAAGTTGCAAGCCTTTTTTTCATGAAAACGGGCAAAAAAAAAGAAAAAGACACCACCCGGAAAGATGCCCTCTTCAATTAAAAAATGAATGCTTGTCTCGTTCGGGCAGAAAATTATTTTTTCTTGTCCTTCAACCCTTGAGATCCTGCTCGGCGTAGTCGATCACTTCCTTGAATTTGTCCTGGTTGGCGGAATCGGCGTCCACCAGATTTTTGTGGGCTTCGACCACGGTTTCAGCCGTCTCGATCATATCCTTGCTCTCCTCGGTCGGGACATTCTCGCCGTCACCGGGAAATTCGCCATCGACGAAATGAAAAAGACTGGTCAGACCCAGCCCTTTCAGCAACCCCTGATTATACTCGTTCGCATTGACAATTTCGACCGGGCTGCTGTTTTTCTTGCTTCTCAGCCCCAGCATGGCGAGAATTCCCATAAAGGTACTGTCCATCGCCACGCAGTCTTTCAGGTCGATCCGGACCAGTCCGTAATCGCCTTCCAGCCCGCGGACAAACGCCCGCAGCGGCATTCCATACTCGAAATTCGCCCGCCCTATCACTTTGACGGAATACCCTTTCGGCGTACGCATAATTTGCAGATCATTACTGTTCATAACCTCATCCTTGATTTACCAGCACAGCCTTGATCCGACGAACGCCGCGGCTGGAACTTTCTTCCTTGGTTATCTTGAAACCACCGAGATCTCCGGTATTGGCAGCGTGCGGACCGCCGCAGACTTCCTTGCTGAAATCCCCCATCGTATATACTTTGACTTTTTCGCCGTAGCGGTCGCCGAACAGCCCGATGGCCCCTTCGCCCTGGGCGTCCTGAAACGTCATTTCGCGGCAGTCGATCGGAATCTTCGCCTGAATCGCTTCATTCACCAGCGTCTCAACTTCGGCGATCTCTTCCGGCGTCATCTTGTCGTTATAAGAAAAGTCGAACCGCAGACGCTCCGCGGTAATATTCGAACCGCGCTGCGCCACGCCATCTCCCAACACCTTGCGCAATGCCGCCTGCAGCAGGTGGGTCGCGGTATGAAGCCGCGCGGTCTGCTCCGAATGGTCCGCCAGACCGCCCTTGAACTTCTGTTCGGCCCCCTGGCGCGACAATTCCTGATGCTTCTCGTATGCGGCCTGATAACCCGGCAGATCGACTTCGAATCCCCGTTCACGGGCCATTTCCACGGTCAGTTCGATCGGGAATCCATACGTTTCATAGAGGAAAAACGCGTTCTTGCCGCTGATCACCTTGCGGGCGATGTGGGCGGGGACGCGGCCAATCAGTTTTTCGAACTCGCGGGTTCCGTGTTCCAGCGTCGTATTGAACTGTTTTTCCTCCACCTGGAGTTCTTCCAGAATCAGGTCGCGACGTTCCTGGAGTTCGGGATAGACATCGCCAAAATTATTGATCACCACCTCGGCCACCAGCGGCATGAAGTCGCTCAAGCCGAGCTTGCGGCCCTCGCGGATGGCGCGACGGATCAGGCGACGCAATACGTAGCCCTGGTCCACTTTGCCCGGCGTGATGCCGTCGGCGATGATGAACACCGCGGCCCGGGTGTGGTCGGCGATAATGCGTTCGGAATTGGACCGCTCGGCGGGAGCGGCGTCAAGCCCGCGCAGTTCGTCCACCTTGTGGAGGAGCGGCTGAAAAATCTCGGTATCGTAACAACTCGCCTTGCCCTGCAGGACGGCGGTTACCCGCTCAACGCCCATGCCGGTATCGACGTTTTTCCGGGCCATCGGCTCGTAGACGCCATCGGCGTTTTTATTGTACTGCATGAAAACGTCGTTCCAGATTTCGACCCAGAGCTTGTTCTTCGGGTCAAAAACCTCTGGAGCCTCGCCTTCGCCGGTCCAGTAGAACATTTCGGTATCGGGTCCGCAGGGGCCGGTCTGACCGGCGGGGCCCCACCAGTTGTCGGCTTTGCCGAGCTTGGCGATGCGCGCCTCGGAAACGCCGAGACTGCGCCAGATGCCGTAGGCTTCCTCGTCGAACGGGCAATTTTCATCCCCGGCGAATACCGTGAACGCAAGTTTCGTCAGCGGAATCCCCAGCCATTCGGGGCTGGTCAGAAATTCAAAGCTGTATTTGATGGCGTCTTCTTTGAAATAGTCGCCCAACGACCAGTTGCCCAGCATTTCGAAAAACGTCAGGTGCACGGGATCGCCCACTTCGTCGATATCGCCGGTGCGGATGCACTTCTGGTAATCGCAAAGCCGGGTGCCAACCGGATGATCGGTGCCAAGCAGGTAAGGGACCAGCGGGTGCATTCCGGCGGTGGTGAACAGACAGGTCGGATCGTTCTCCGGGACCAGCGGCGCGCTCTTGATTTCGCGATGTCCCTTGGAGACGAAAAATTCAATGTATTTTTTTCTTAATTCGTTTGCTTTCATAAATCTTAAATCTTTCTGGTTTATCTCCGTAATATAGACCGACAACAGCGCAATGTCAACCCCCGAAACCATGAGGAATCCGCCAAAGTATGATGAAATCATATTCCGCCGCCATCCGCCGCTTCCAACACCCGCTTTACACCGTCGGAACCCCTTGATTTATAATACGTTTCTGTATCATTAAAGATGAATTTTTACCCTGAAAAATGATTGATGCACTACGAAAACATGTTATATTATAAAAAAATAAATCATTCAAAGGAGTCTGTATCCATGCCATTTATCGATCTGACACGGGAAATCACCGCCGAGGCCGCCGGTGTGAAGACACAGGACGTCCCGCTGAAATCGGCCGCCACCTGTTACACCGGGGTCGTTTACCGTTTCGCCCATGATTCCATGCAGGGTACCTATATCGATTTCCCCGGCCATATCCGGGAAACCGACGACGGGCGGACCGCCGCCGACATCCCGCTCGAGCAACTCTGCCGCGTCCCCGCTTCGGTCATCCATCTGGCCCGGACAAACAACAGCGGAGCCGTCACCGCCGCCGAGCTGGAACAGGCCTTCGGCGGCGTGCCGTCCACTCCGGCGCTGGTCATCAACGCCCTTGGCGAACGGAATTCGGACGGCATTGACCAACGCACGGTTTATCTTGATTCAGGCGCGGTCGCGTGGATCATCGGTTCCGGCTGTAAGTTGCTGGTATCGGATATTTACGAGAGCCTGTCGCTGGACGGCGTATTCCTGAAACTTTTCGCCGCCGGCGTCAGCACCGTATGCGAACCGGCGAACCTGTGGAAACTCCCGGCGCGGACACACCTGACGGTGTTATTCCCGCGCATACAGGGCGTAACGCAACTCCCGTGCCGGATCATCGCCGAACTGGACGGAACCGATCTATCTTAATTATTTTATAAGGATCGACATTATGGATAAAAATGAAATCGCGTCCGGACTTCGAAAGCTCGGCCTGAAAAAAGGCGACGCCGTGCTTCTGCACGGTTCCTTGATCAGCCTCGGCCACGTCGAGGGCGGCCCCGACGCCGTCATCGACGCTTTTCTGGAAACCATCGGCACCGAAGGCACGCTGCTGGTCCCGGTTTTCGGCGCGCTCGGCATCCTGACCGAAACCCTGAAGAAGCGCCCCGGCGCCATTATCAGCCCTTGTCCGCGCGGCACGGTGGCGGCCCTCGGCCAGGCGGCGGAAGAACTTTGCCGCGATCACTGGCACGCGGATACCGTTCACGGCACGGATACCCCCTACACCCGTCTCGCCGCGCTCGGCGGCTATATCTGTTTGCTGGGGGTGGATCAGGACCGCAACACCACGCTGCATTCAGTAGAGGCACTGCTGGAACTCCCCTATCTCGGCAATTCCACCGCGACGTTCGAAACACCCGGCGGCGACACCGTCACCAAAACCTGGAAACGTTACCCCGGTCCGCATCGCGATTTCATCGGGCTTGACCGTCATTTCCGCGAAGCCGGAGCCCTGAAAACCGGGCGCATCGGCAATGCCGAAGTACGGCTGATCAAATCGCGGGATCTCTTTGACATCGCCCTGGCGTTGGGACGCGCCAATCCGGCGTTCGTGCTGTGCGACAATCCGGCATGTGCCGACTGCGTCCGTCAGCGTGCCGCCCTTTTCGCCGACCGCATGGAACATGAATCATTCACGCTCTCCGCCTCTTCGCGGCTGGCCGGACGTTATGTCCCGGAAATCGTCGACAACCTGAAAGCCGCCGGCATCCGTTTCGTCGAACTCGACTATCTGGAAGGCAAGGCCTGCGCTTTCGCCGCACCGGAGAAACTCCGGGCGGCGGTACAGGAATTCGAGGATAACGGCATCAGCGTCAGCGCCCTGCGCGCACCGGCGGTCCCGGAAAATATTTCCGAATGGACAGACAAACTCCGCTCCGCCGGTATCCGCCGCCTGGTTCTGCCGTTGAGCGAAGCCCCCCGGTGCGCGGAACCCATGAAAGCCGCCGGACTGGAAGCCGTCTTTTACAACACCCACCAGAAAACCGATACCGCCGTACGGCTGTTGAAGGAAAGCGCGGGCGCCGCCTGTTTCAACCCGGCAAACTTCGTACTGGCCGGGGAAATGCCGTTCCTCCACTCTTACCGGGCCGGACGTTTTATCAAAACCATCGCCCAACTCGACTTGAGCGACGGCATCTGGGACGGCGCACCCGCCCGCCTCGCCCGCGGCAATGCCGAAATCAAAGAATTGATTTCAATCCTGCGCTGTCATTATTTCGGCGGCTGTTTCTGCCTCGGCGGCGGAAATCTGTTCCCGGGAACACTGAAAGACGCGGTCGGCGACTTCACCCGTCTGCTCGACCGCATGTAATACCGAATTACATTCAACCGGCAATCGCGGCATTGACGCGACGGCGCAGTTCCAGGAGCCACGCGGCCTCCTGCGGATAGCGTTTCATGGTGAGCGTATAGTAGAGCCCTTCATGGATCAGGTCCAGCACCGCCTGACGGCCGATTTTCACCTCAAGCAGCCGCAGGGCCCGCAAATCCTGAAGCCCTTCAGTGAAAACCTCGTGATGAATGGAATCGATTGGCCCGTCCGGTCCCGGATAAACCGCAAAAGAGTCTCCGCCGGGGAAGCTCCCCCCCGCGTCGGTCACTTTAAAAGGATCGATATCCTGTTTCAACGAAAACTGGGTGTACCAGAAGTTGTATCCCCACTGCAGGAAACCGGCGAGATCATACACGTAGGAAAGCACGCCCATGATCCGACAGCGCGCCGACGGCATCGCAAAAAAGCGGTTCGGCACCTTGTTCCACTGGCTCACGCAGAAATAGGTAAAAAGGCTCGAAATCCCGCGTTCGCGGAACGGCTCGATGTGATCGTTCGCGGGGATTGGAATTCCCACCACGCCCTTGTCGTAAAAATCAATGCTCGACAGCGCGTCGATAATCGGAGCGCCGCCGATCAGCGGGCGCAGCAGTTCGGCTCCATAGCGGTACTCCGCCAAATGATCCAGATGAGGTTCGTCGGAAATATGAAAAAAGATTTTTCCTTCCAGCCCCGCCTGCCGCACCACTTCCAGCAGTTGCGGCATCAACTGTTTCAGGAATTCGGCGTATTCCGGGGAATCGGCGGACACGTGCCAGCCGAACAGTTTCTCGTCGCGTCCGTCAACATTCACAATAATCTTCGGCGTGAAGCGTGCGCCCCACTGGGTGAACGGATGGGCGAAATCGAAGTATTCGAAGCCGCATTTACACGCCAGTTCGAACCAGCGTTTCAGCTTCGTGAAGTCAAATTCGTATTGATCCCCCTTGCGGGTGATGTCGAGAAGCTGAATGGTCGGGCGTTCTCCGCCCTCGGCGGTATCCAGCGGCGGCGTCCAGATCGGCGTCAACAGCATATTGATGCCGTGCCGGGCGGCATTGGCGAAATACTTTTCCAACAGCGCCCAATGCTCTTCGCTCCAGCATCCGACCTTGTAAAAACTGTAAATGCAGTCACCGTGGAACCACTCGCTGCGGATCAGCCTCTGCGGCGGCAGCATCGCGTCGATCACCTCGACAGTGAACCTCGCGGTCACGTCCTCACATGCATCCAGCGCTTTGCCGCCGGGTGCGACGGTTTTGATTTTGACCGCGACATCGTATTTGCCGGGTTTGCAGTCGGTGGGAACCGGTACCGACACCCACAGTGCCTGCCATTGTTTTTTGCGCACTACCCAGAGACGATCCTCCAGCGGCATCAAGGGGTTCGGATAAAGCCCCGGCGTGGTCCGCAGGAAGTTGTCGTCAAAGCCGTAACTGGGCATCGTACAGGGAACCTGTTCGACCCCGCGAACCCCGGCTCCTTCAAACGCGCTTTCCAGCCCGACCTCGATCCATTGACGTTCATCAACATGCAAGGCCACTTGAAACGACACGGTTTCGCCCCGCAGGGCACTGCACCCGCGGCACTCCGACACCCGCAAATCCTCATCACTGAAAATCTTCTCCAGCGAACTCACGGTTTTGAACTTCAACATATCACAATTCCTTAATTGATTCCCTGATCATCAGGTTTGACGGTAAAAATCTGGGCTTTGCCGGTTTGCCGCCGCGAATACCCGCCATCAGCAGTTCCAGCGCCTCCCGGCACATCTTATCGACATCGATTCCGACTGTAGTCAGCGGAACCGGGTACAACTCCGAACTCAATACGTTGTCCGCGCCGGTGATCGACACCTGTCCCGGCACCCGGACCCCTTCCTTGAAACAACATTCCATCATACTTGAATTGGAACTTATGCCCAACTCA
>CALABZ010000015.1 GCA_937888615.1 uncultured Lentisphaeria bacterium
CTGATCGTTTCCCCTGCCAACCGTACCGGTTTTATCCGTCGGGAGCCCTCCCCCATCCTCACGATGCAGCTTTACAACAACAGCGGTACGCCAATGAAGGACGCGGAAGTCAAATTCCGAATTCGTGAATACCCGGAATTTGCGATCCCCGCTCAAAAGGTCGACCTCTCTTCCGGTCCGGCAATCGCGACGGCAAAAATCGATTCCATGCTCAAGCCCGGCGTTTATAATCTGGAAGTGACCATGGGCGACGAAACCGAACTCCTGCCGTTCTTTATTGCGCCCGAACGCGGCGACATCTACCCGGTCTATATGTGGGGCGGCGGCGATCCGCGCAAACTTCATGAGGTCGGCTTCACTCATCAACTTGCTTATTTGAGCAGTAAAGCCCCCGATGCGAACGACGTCGCCAAGACCCGCGACGGCATGAAACTGATCGATGACCTACTGGAGGCCGATGTTTATGCCATTGATACATTCTCCTACTACCGTCAGTTGACGGAGAAATTTCCGCGTATTCGCCGGGACGGCAAACCGTATGCCCGCAAAAATCTCGACGCGTCCAATCCAGAAGCCGTATCCATGCTGGTCAAGCGTGCCGGAGATACCGCCAAGGCCTATGGCAGCCATCCCGCGTTCGAGGCGGCCTTGATCCAATCTGAAGTGCGTGACGGTTCGAATCCCTCTTTCAGCGGTTTCGAGGAAAAGGCTTATCAGAAATATGCGGGAACCGCGGTACCGTCGGAAGTTAACAGCCGTTCCGCACCGGATTTCAGGACGATCCCGAATTTCCCGCCGAGCCGGGTCATCCCCGACAACTACCCGCTGCTGCGTTATTACAGTTGGTGGTGGTGCGTCGGCGACGGCTGGAACCCGCTCCACAGCGCAATCAGCAAAGAATACCACAAATACATCAACCATAAATTCATGACATTCTACGATCCGGCGGTTCGCGTTCCCCCGCAATGGGGCAGCGGCGGCGATGTGGACTGCATCAGCCAATGGAGTTACACCAACCCCGATCCGATCAAGGTCGGACAGAGCACCGATGAAATGCTGGCGATGGGGGCGGGCAACCCCAAACAGAAAATCATGAAAATGACCCAGGCGTTCTGGTATCGCAGCCAGACCGCGCCGCTCAATAAAAAAATCGAGAATCCGCCGGAATGGCTGGGCCGGGAGCCGAACGCCAAATTCATTTCGATCTCGAACGATCACCTGAAAATCGCCTATTGGAGCATGATTTCGCGAAAACTGGACGGCATCATGTATCATGGTTACAGTTCGCTGATTGAGCCGAAGCAGCACGGTTACCGTTTCACTAACCCGGAACTGAAAAATACGTTGAAAGAACTGAATGACAACGTCAGCAAACCGCTGGGGCCGGTCCTGAAACGCATTCCCGAGCGCGCCCCGTCGATTGCCATGCTGGAGAGTTTCGCCAGTATGGTCTTCGCCGGAGGCCATGCCAGTTTCGGGTGGGGACGCGGCTGGTGGGCGGATCTGCATCAGGCCCTGCAATGGGCGCACTATCAGCCCGCGGTGATTTATGACGAGCATATCGATAACGGCATTCTGGATCAGGTGGACGTACTCATTCTTCCCGCCGTCGAGGTGCTGAAGGAGTCGACCTTCAACGCGATCCGGGAATTTCAACGCAAGGGCGGCCTGGTTATCGGCGACCAATACCTGCTGCCGGGAATCCTCCCGGATATCTCCGTCGAGTCGGTCCAGCGCCTCAGTTCGGATGCCGCCGAAAGCAAGAAACGACTGCAGAAACTCGGCGCAGACATTCGCAAACAGCTCGAGCCTCATTGGCAATCGCCGCTGGACTGCGACAATCCCGACATGGTGGCGCGGCTCAGGACATTTGAAAATGCCGACTATCTGTTCGTCATCAACGACAAGCGCACCTACGGCGATTATGTCGGTCAATGGCGGATGGTACAGGAACAGGGACTCCCCGCCACGGGGATCATCACCCTCCGCCGGAAAGCCGGAGCCGTGTACGATCTGGTAAGCGGCAAGCAGGTGCCGTTTAAAAGTACGGCGCAAGATTGCCGGATTTCGCTTGAACTGAAACCGGGCGAAGGACGTTTGCTCCTGATTCTTGACCAGCCGCTTGGGAAAACACAGATTCAAGCCCCGGAAAATGTTTTCCTCGGACAGCCTTTCGAGTTGGCGGTTACGGTGCAGAGTCAGGACGGAAAACCCGCCAGGGCGCTGATCCCGATCGAATTGGATCTGATCAACTCATCCGGCGAGAAAGCTCCGGGCAGCGGTTTTTTCTGTGCCGGGAACGGCAGACTGCAAGCCTCCTTCGCCATCTCCGTGAACGAAAAGCCCGGCGTCTGGCACGTAATCGCGCGGAATCTCGCCGATGGTTCGACCCAGGAGAAGGCATTGACCGTTGCTCCGTGAAAAACCGGGAGGCGGCCAGGTCCTGACGCAATTTCAGGATGGCCTCCTCCTTTGCTTTGGCCTCCACGTCCACGGTTAAATCCAGCTCCCGCCAGCATGACGGAACGTCGGCGGGATTGATGAAATCCGCATGGAACCGATGGTCGCCGTCCTGATCCCACGGAATCAGCGGGCTCGACAAATGAAAATGCGGTTTCATTCCCTGCGCACTCTAGGTCTTCATGGCTTCCTCGGTGGCACGTTCAATGCTGAGTCCGTCCGGATTGACGCGATGATGATGCACATCGTATACCAATGGCACGTTCAGTTCCCGACAGACCGGCAGTAAATCCGCCGCCGTATAGGAGCGATCGTCGTTTTCCAGTGTGAGCCGCTGTCTCTGGTCTTCCGGGAGCGCGAGAATCTCCCGCCGCAAACGCGCCAGCGCCTCTGTTTTACAGCCGTATACGCCCCCTGCATGGAGGTTGATTTCGCGGGCTCCGCAAAGTTCGGCCAGAAAATTCTGATGACGCAGTTCCAAGAGTGAATTTTCCAGCACTCGCCGTTCGGGTGAATTCAGCACCACGAATTGATCAGGGTGAAAACTCAAGCGCAAATGATGCCTGGCGGCATATGTCCGGGCTTCCGCGAAAATCCCGGCGATTCGTTCCGCCTCCGGCAAATCCTCCAGACGATAGCCTACCTCGGGATGCGTGGCCAGCGGCATCAGTTCCGAGTTGATGCGAAACGCGGTTATCCCCAGCCGAATGCAACTTTCGAACGCTTTTCGCAGGTTTTCGGCGTTACTCCGGACAAGGTCGCTCAGGCGTTGTAACTGTTCCCGGCGCGGGTATTTCCGGAGGGCGAAAACGGTGGCACGCCGGAACTTTACGGGTTCGCGCCGGAAAATACAGCATAAGCCCCATTCGATCATCCCTCACTTCTCCTTCACCGGCGGTTCATAATGCATATCAACGATATAGCGCTGACGCGCCAGGTTGAAACGGGTCGTATAATACGCACAGCCGGGAGCCAGGTTGCTCGAATTCATCTGCGGCGGTCCGGGCAGCCAATTCGTCCCGTCAAATTTCAATGTACCGGAAATACTGCCGTTATCGATAAAATCAAGCCACACCGCCCCGCTGTGGAAATGATATCCGCGCCCTTCCATCGCCGTTACCGACATGGGAATGACGATCGGGGAGGCGCCGGGCATCGCGAGTTCGAAGATAACCCTTGACCCGGCAAGCGGCTTGCGTTCCACGATGAACCGTGCGTTTTTTTGGCCGTCCGGATATTTCTCGCGAACCCGGATCGGTTCCAGCTTGTCAAGCAGGTAACGGTCCTGACCGGAAAACTTACCGAAATACAGGATAATCCCCAGACGGTGAATGAATTCATGCGAATCGATTTCCGCGATCATTTCATCCGCCGTCCGCCGGTAGAATTCCTGATATTCCACAAAATCCGTTACTTCCTGTTGCTGGTATGGCGCTATCGCCAATACGATCAATTTCTCCGCCAGCGTCAAGTCGGCGGAAACGATCACCCGTTTGAAGGCGTCCCGGTAAGCCTGTCCGGACAACCCCGCCAGCCCATGGGCCAGTGCAAATGAGCGTGGGTCCCGTTTCAAATAGTCCTGGCGGAATGACTCGTCATGGGGTGTCGCTTTTCGGAAATCGGCGTCCAGATAAGTCAGAATGCCGTAGGAGGGACGGTTATTGAGGCGCCCCGCCCTTGTTTCCCGGATATCGAAAATATATTTCTTACGGTGCCTTTTCCCGTAAAACACCAGCCTGCCCTCCTGTTCGCAATGAGGATAAAGGAGAAATCCCATCGTTTCCATTTCCCGGCTGATTCGCTTTACTAGGCTCTCCGTATCCCGAATTTTGAAGCGGTACACCGCCATGGTTCGAAGCCGGATACTGTGGGAATAATAAATCAATTCCGGCTCCACCAGCCCTCGCGGAAGCAACGGCAGTTTGACTTCATTGGCAAGTTGAATCGGGGGCAGGTCGAGGAACGGCCTGCCATCGGCGGGTACCACCGCTTCACGAAGCCGTTCCACTACTACTGAAACCATGTTCCGAATCGTCCCTTTTACGTCGGTAAACTGTGCTTCTCCGGTCACAACTCCATTCAGCGCGGGATTTGCGGACATGAATTCCAGTCCATTATAAAGGCTCAAGCCGAAATTATCGTCATCCAGCGTCATGATTTTGAATGCCAACAGGTTATGGCTATTGGCCAGGCCTTTCAGCAATCCGTATGCGGACTTCATATTTCGAGGCTCGCCTGTTTCGGGAAGCGTATTCCAGTTGTGCCGGGGCGGAATAATTTTCGTCCGCATGACCAACAGTGTCATCAACCCGTTCTGCTGCTCCAGACGCAAGGAGCCGTATTCATTCATGACACGGCAGGAAATTCCCAGCGTCGAGCGGATCGACTCCGCCAGTTGACGACATAAATACCGGGTTTCCCCATCGGGGCTTCCCTCAATCACTATGATTTCGCGAATGTTTGACGGTGTCCATGAACCGAGGGAAACCTTCAAATCGTGGACAATATTTCCGGCCCGGTTGAGGTTGCAGTAAAATACCCCCCAGACCACCACTCCGACCATGATCAGGAACAGCAGGACTTTTCGTACCCGCGGAATTTTACCACCACTTCCGAAAACAAATTTTTCGGCGTTCCGGCGCAACGCCAATACATAGATCGAATAAATCCCCCCCAGAATCGAAGGCAGACACAAAAATACCGGATCAATGTCGGAAAACACTCCCCGGGCCAGTACCATGTCAACCAGCCAACTAAAGATCAGAAATCGCCAGCTCCACGTGCTGCGCCCCAGTACTTTTGCAGAAGCGATATATTCCAGTACACACCACACCACGCCACCAAGAATGAGAAAGATGGATATTTCAGGGTAGGCCGACGTTTTCAGGTCAAATGGCAGCCAGAACGTT
>CALABZ010000016.1 GCA_937888615.1 uncultured Lentisphaeria bacterium
TAAGGGACGCAAATACTTCGTTGTCATCAGCGAAGAAAAACTGTCCGAACAGGAACTGCCGGTGACGTCAATTCCGGAGATGTCGTTGAGCGAAATTCAATCTGGGATCGAAAAGGCGGAACGCGAACAGGATATCCTGAGCCGTCAGTTGGACGAAGTTGCGGCACAGCTTCCGCAAATGCGGCAGTATCAGTCGAAAGTTGCTGAAGAATTGGAATTCGCCACCGCACAGGACAGCATGGAAAGCCATGATCACGTCCTCAGTCTGTGGGGATTTGTCCCGGTGACCGAGGTGGAACGGCTCAAGCAGGCCGCTGTCGACAATGGCTGGGCGCTGTTGCTGCAGGATCCCGACGACAAGGAACCGGTGCCGACCCTGGTCCGGTTGCCGAAATGGTTGAGTTTTTCCAGTGCCATTTTTGATTTTGTCGGGATTTCGCAGGGATACCGTGAAGCGGACGTCAGCCTCTGTTTCCTGCTGTTTTTCAGCATTTTCTTCGGCATGATTGTCGGGGATACCGGATACGGGGCGATTTTCCTGATCTGCTCGATCTTCTTCTACCTGAAGGCCCGGAGGAAAAGCGAAAAACTGCGCGACAGCGCCAAACTCTGCATCTTTCTGAGTTGTGCGACCCTGATTTTCGGGGCTTTAAGCGGCAACTACTTCGGTATTCCGACCGAAAACCTGCCGCGTTTCATGAAAGGCATCGACTTTCTGTCAAACCCGAAAACCGGCGACGACAACCTGAAATGGCTCTGCTTCCTGATCGCCATGATCCATCTGTGCCTGGCGCGCCTCTGGCGGACCATTCTGGCGCGGAGCTGGCGCGGCAGAATCAGCGAAATCGGCTGGGGCATGCTGCTGGCGGCGAACTTCTATGCCGCCTCTGCAATGATCGCCCAG
Organism: uncultured Lentisphaeria bacterium; assembly: GCA_937888615.1. Lineage (GTDB taxonomy): Bacteria > Verrucomicrobiota > Lentisphaeria > Victivallales > Victivallaceae > UBA5239. The sequence continues at coordinate 905 of CALABZ010000016.1, forward strand.
CGGGCGTTTCCGCAATTCGCCCTGTATCTGTACGGCGGCGGATTGCTGTTCACGCTGATCGGCATCAACTGGCGCGACGTGGGGGATGTGTTCAACTATCCGTTCAGTGTGATCGGGACATTTACCGATACGCTGTCCTACATCCGTCTGTATGCGGTGGGGCTTTCGGGGGTATACATTGCCCGGAGTTTCAACGACATGGGGCTGATGGTGCTGGACATTCCGTCCTCCAGTGCGACGATGTGGCTGCTGGTTATCGGGACGGTGTTGATCATCGTGGCGGGGCATTTGTTGAATATCGCCTTGGCGCTGATGGGGGTGCTGGTGCACGGCATCCGTTTGAATACCCTGGAGTTTTCGAGTCATATGGGCCTGCAATGGGCCGGCTATCGATATAAACCATTAAAAAAAAGTAATGATGATAACTAAAAAGGAGATCACCTCATGATTGCAGAAACAAAATTGATTTTAGGGGACGCCATGGTTTATGCCGGCGCATTTGCATCGCTGGCGCTGGCGGCACTTGGTTCGGCGTTCGGGACCGGGCTCGGTTCGGCTTCGGCCATCGGCGCCTGGAAAAAATGTTATGTGCAGAAACGTCCGGCTCCGTTCCAGTTGGTGATTCTGTGCGGCGTGCCGCTTTCGCAGACGATTTACGGTATGATCCTGATGTTCCTGATCATCCAATACGGACACGCGGCGGTATGGCCGGTGTACGTGTGCATGGGGATTCTCGGCGGGATCGGGATCGGGGCTTCGGCCTGGTATCAGGGACAGTCCTGCGCCGCGGCGTGCGACGCCTTCGGCGACACCGGCGAAGGGTTCACCAACTACCTGATGGTGCTTGGTATCGTGGAAACGGTGGCGATCTTCGTGCTGGCGTTCGGAATCGTGGTGGTAATGACGCTGGACAAGGCGTTGACCCCGGCGGCCCTGAACCAGATGCTCGAGCAGGTGCAGACCGCGGCCGAATCGATCAAGCCGATTGCGGTAGCCAAATAAAAATCCGGCAAAGCAAAGGCCCGGCGGAACACTCCACCGGGCCTTTTTTATACTCAATTAGGGTGAAATTTTAAAATTTGGCGAGTAGCTTGCAGTCTCCCCGCCCCGGCTTACCCCCTTGCTGTTTCCGACAGACCTTTGATGGCAAAACCTTCCACGGGTAAGGCGGAATCGATTGCCAGATTTATTTTAACCGCATTTTTTCGGGGCTCAGCCGGCAACGTTCAATGACGCGTTCGCATAATATTCTTTCCGCGCGGGTTGCGTTTGCCGGTATTGCGTCGATATTGATGATCAAATCATGAAACAGCATTTTGTTTTTCTGTCATATCGTTTTATTAAAGGTTATGGCTCTGCATATTCGTGGACATTCATTTCCGGTCTTTGATTTCGACTCGTGCTCCCCATACTCCGCCTCCATAAGGCGCAATGACTGCGGCTTTGGAATGGGTATCGACGGCGGACCAGCTTTCATCCGAGATTATTTGTTCGGTACTTCCGTCTTCAAAAGTGACGGATAGATCAAACAGCACACCGCACGGGAGCCTGCCGTAATCGGTCCCTTTGATATGGATGATATTCTCGCCCTGTTTCAAAAATCCGGAGCAATCGAAGCGATCGGCGACATTCCAGCCGGAGTTTCCGGTAAAGACCTTGACGCTGTTTATGTAGAGTTCCGCGTAATCGTCCGCAGTAATCAACACAGTTGCCTTTGCGATTTTTTTCGAGATATTGATGGTTTTCTCTAGGTCGACCTTGCTCCAGGCTTTGATGTGATCTTTTCCCCATATCCACTTGGCTTTTCCTGAATACATTTCCCGCGCAGTTGTCGGGAAGTAGTCTTCTTTTTCGAGCTTTTCATTATAAGCGGCCTGTTCCGTGGCGGGCGGGGGGAGGGGGCCGCCGCAATAGACATGGACATCGTACGGTTTGAATGAATCGGTAATGAATCCGTTTTCTATATTGACGGAGCGGTTTTCTCTGGAAACGCTCAGGGATTGTTTTTGGGTCAGGCTGCCGATTCTCGCGCGCTGTTGTTTCTCGGAATGATTGATTGCGATAATGAAATCGTTACCGTTGTATTTCCAGCCTTTCAGCTTAATATGCGGATTATCGGAGGTGATTGGTATTTCCAGCTCCGGCCGGACAAACAATCCACTCAGTTGACTTAATTCTCGGCAGACCTGATAGATAATATCGGCAAAGTCTTTCCGTTCTACGGTTGCCGCCCCCCAGTAACTGATTCCATTGGCGCCGGCGATAACGGCATCGTAAGCGACAAATCTGCTTTGCAGCAAGTCGGGATAGATCAGTTGGTTTCTCGGCATATTGGTCCAGGCGCCCCAGGCGAAAGCCTGTAATACCATCCAGATGGGTTTTCTGGAGGAACAGGCCTCATGCATTCTTGCGGTATATTTCCCGACCGAGGTCAATCCTTTGTCGGCCAGCCCCGAATGATCGCTGGGATAAGGGACCGGATAAATGTCCACCCCGTAAATGTCCGCACTTTTACTGTAATCCCGGTGAGTTTCAATGGAACCCCGGGGCGCGGCATTTATCCATACCGGGAGGTGCGGTACTTTTTCACGCAGGAATTCCCGCCCTTTAAGCAGATTCGATAGTTTGGTTCCGTTCCAGGCCGGTTCATCGGCAAGGAGAAAACCAAATAACGCAGGGTGTTTCACCACATCTTCCGTCAGTACGCCGCTTACTCGGTGAAGCCACGGGTCAAGCGCTTTCGGCGCGCCCGGATCCAGCATGACTTTCATATTGAATTTCAGGGCCAGGTCCAAAATCCGTTTGGCCTCGGCCGCGGTCTGGGTGACACAGACGAAGCTGTTGACGCCGTTGCGGGAAGCATGATAGAGGGTTTCTTCGTTGAGCTCTTTGAAGATGGTCCAGAATATGATTGGGAAGAACGGCTTGCCATTGATGGACATGACCAGGTCGGGACGACATGTTATTGCCGTTTCCGATGGCGGTAATTTCGTAATTATTCTTTCTATGCGTATTGGCGCCTGGCCGGTTTGTCCGGCTTCGACCGTCAACTTGTATTCGCCCGGAGCCAGAGCGGAGGCCGGGATTGAAAAGCGTCCTTCCGCATTTTTCAGTTTTACCGGATGATCGGCAATAACCGTATCATCTTTTGTGTTGAATAATTTTACCCGGCATTGGTCAAACGTGTTTTTAACGGTTATGCGTCCTGCGATCGTGTTTTCCGGAGAGGACGAATATAAACTGTTCCTGAAAAACGGGCTGTCCAGGATTAACGAAAGCTCCGGGATTGTTGGAGCTGGAACCTTTTCAAGTTTGAAGTCGCTGAAAAATACATCTCCACTGCTTCGCGACTCAAAAATGAAATCCATTTTGACTGCCTTGTCTGTTTTCGGCGTGGAGAATGTAAAACTTTTGTTCTGCGGCGCTTCCCAGGTGTCATCCCAAGTGCCGCTGCAATCCACCGAATTGCCAAACAGGCCGGATACCCGGAACGGATAAAACGCTTTGCTTTTGTCCTTACCTCCTCGAGCCCACGTTTTGAATTGAAGAGAATAGCGTTCGTTTCCTTTCAAGGGAACCCCTTTGAGGACGGCTTTGCTTTTGGTTGAAATTCCCTCCGGCACTCGAACAGTTACTCTGTTCTGTTCTGAAGATATTTTCGCTCCATTCAATCCTTCCCATTTTCCGCCAAGGCTATGGATTTTCTCCGGGACTGTTTCCTGAACGGAAATATTTTTGAATGCCACCGTACCTTTTCCCTTTTGAGCCTGCAATGCGATATAAATTCCTTTGCCGGAGGCAGGGTAATCAAAGGTAAATCCATCTTGGCGCCAGTTGTCGGGAGTCGTAAAGAACTGGATATTGGCTGAACGCAGCCCGCCGTTTTCCACCCATTCCGTATATACCCTGTATTGGGCAGACTCCGAACCTTTTACCTCATAAGTGACCTTATACGATTTCCCCGGAATCATATTGATATCTCGTTGCACCAGAAGTGTACTTTGGTTTATGCCGGGTCGTAATTCGGCGGTGTTGTCTTTGACTTGCAGGGCATTGGGGGTATTTTCTTTCAGTTGCCAGTCTTCCAGTTGCCCTTTTTCGGTGACTTTGGCGAAATTTCCATTGCGCAGAATCCCGTCAAAAGTCGAGATTTCGACTTCGGATATCTCCAATACCTGCCCTTTTTTTATGGAGAAAACCATATAGGGATGGTTTGTCCCTTCCGGAATTTCGACGGGAAACCTTTTGATTTCCCAGTTTTCAGAGGCCTTCAAGGGACTGGCATTGGAATGCTTATACCGCAGAACTCCATCCTGTTTGAATGTCCATTCAATATAAGCCTGGTAATTGGAACCAAGCGGGCTTTTTACCCGGTAACGGACCTCATATTGTTGATTGGGGACGAACTGGAGTCCGGACTGAATCAATATGACATTTTCATTTTTTGCGGATAAAACGATGCCGTCTTTTCCGACTGATACGAGTTCTTTTTGGAAAGGCCTCAATTCCCAGTGAACCGGCAGACCGATTGGACTTGCCTCCTTGAAATCGGCGTTTTGTATCAGGTTTTCGGCATGGGCAAGATTCAGGCAGAGAATAAATGCCAGAAACTGGATTTTACGAATGATGGACATTAAAAGCCTCGTTAAGAAAATTTGAATTCATGCTGCAAATAGGTGGATTAGAATTAAATTATCAACAATTTGAAGATTTTACGGATGTCGTAATACCAGATATCGTTTCGTGAATATTCACTTTCAGTCAGCAGTTCCGGCAGAGTTTCCGGCGCGACGGCGGCGGCATGCCCATCAAGGAAGGCGCTGTTTATAAAGTTGCTGTGTCGTGCATAGTAACTGTATTTTTCATTGATTCCAAGCTTGTAGCTCTGGTCGGCGTCGGCGGAGCCACTGTCATAGGCGTCGGCGAGAAAAATCAAACTGCTCGGCCTTTTAACCTTTTTCCCGTTTATGCCGCGCCATAACGCAGTATTTACATGAACTCCGTATTTGGGCAATTTCACCAATGTTTCATTATAAGTTCCGTAAATTCTGGTATAACGCCCGTTGCTGTCGAGCGGTTCCTGATTCACGCTGCTCGGACACGACATGAACTTGGGATCACTTATATATCCCATTTCCTTCAGGTTGCCGCCCCAACTGAGCGCGTAGTTTCCGTTGAATTTATACTCCGTATAGCACATGAACAAATCATTGTAGTCCATGGCATACAGAATTGAAAACTGCATGCAACTTTTCAGGTTTGATGTGCAATTTTTGGCCCGTGCTTTTTCTCGAGCACTGTTCAAGGCTGGTAGCAACATGGCTGCCAGAATCGCTATGATCGCAATAACCACCAGGAGCTCTATAAGTGTGAATCTCTTTTTCATTTGTTTTCCCTTTTGTTGAGTTGTTGAAAAACTATTTTATATTGTGAATACTGCAATGTTTTTTTAAGTTTCGGCATTCAGCTCCCGTATCGTATTGCCCTCCACCGGCTGGATCGGCAGACAACAGTGTTTAACCTCATCGTCCCCTTCCAGTTGCGCCAGCAGAAGCTCGGCCCCGGTTCGCCCCACCTCATAGGCGGGCGTCTTGTAGGAGGTGATCTGGACTTCGCCGGGAACCCACAGGCCATCCCCGCCGACTACCGAAATATCATCCGGAATTCTGATTTTTAATTGTTTGAGCGCATCAATGCAACCCCAGGCGGAGAGGTCGTTCGGCATGATCACGCTGGTTACGTCGGGCGCTTTGGCCGTGATTTCCATCGCCGCCCAGCCGCCGAAATTATAACCGTATCCCCGTTCGGAAACTTCGAAATAGTCATGGATGCCGTGCCGGTGCAAGGTGTCGATGATCCCCTGATAACGGTGGCGTCCGGTGGAGGCCCCCAGCGGCGGCGGCGCGATGGCGATCCGGCGGTGCCCCGCTTTGATCAGTCGTTCGGTGACGAGGGCGGCCCCGCAATAATCATCGGCTGTGACAGAGGAACACGGGAAGTTCTCTTTTTCGTTCTGCAGCAGAACCATCGGAACTTTTTCATTCACCAGTTCCCGCAGGTACTGTTCGTTTTCCAGTACGCCCCAGATCATAATGCCGTCGATCACTTTACCGCGGCTCATCTTCAGGTATTTCTGATTTTTCAGGAACTCCGAATTGACCTCGACCAGCAGGAGCCCGATCCCATTTCTGGCAAGGACGGACTGGGCACCGAGCATGCATTCGCCGAAATTATCGTCGAGCTTGTGAGCGAGAAAGTCGGTATTCATATCCGCGAACGGCGGGAAAAAAATCGCCACCGTGTTGGCGCGCTTGGAGAGCATTCGCCGGGTATGTTCATTCGGGCAATAATGCATCCGGGCGCAGACATCCAGAATCTTCCGGCGCTGTTTCTCGGAGAGATAGGGCGACGGGGTCGGCTGGAGTGCCCGGGACACCGAGGCGATCGACACCCCGGCGGCCTTGGCAATTTCCCTGATATTTACTTGCTTGTCCAATGGTTCAAATCCTTACAGTAACATGTTACTATAATTATACAGGCAATTTCCTTTTCTGTCAATAGCCTGTTTTTGAAATTTTGCTTTTATTTATAGTCTGAAAAGTCGCAGAATTTAATGCTGTGACAGGAAGCCGAAAACGGCTTTGATTTTAAGAACCGGCGCGAACTCTTTCTTCCCTCGGAGTACCGTTAATTGTGCGGGTTCTGTATGAAATTCGAGGAGAACGGCGTCAGTTCAACCGGGTGCGGAAGACGTTGAAATCGAGATGGCGGATCAGGTGGCTGAGCATTTCGCGACAGTCTTTGCGAGACTCGGGCCATTCGGCGTCAAGATACTTGACTGCGAAAAGCGACATATCCGGGATATTCAGGAAAACCGGCATGGTATTGTCCCCGGCCAGCTCGAAGGAATGGCGCGCACAGTCGTTCAGACCATCCGCCAGCTCTTTGAAATACGGCAGCAGCATCATTTCAGTGATGACCGGTTCAAACTGGAGGTATGCCGCCAGTTTGAGAAATCGAATCTCCAGGCGCAGTGACGGAAAGAGCGAGCTGATGCCGTTAATACCGATGATGTTTTTCTCGATCAGTTCGCGCGTTTGATCCGACAACGTATTCGACAGGGTATCAAGCTCGACCAGCCATGGGGCTTTGCGGTTGTGGCGTGGAATTTTGAGCGGCGGTGTTTCCTCCGGAACGAGATTTGCAGTCTGGAAATACCGCCCGAGTTCCACATAAAGCGTGGGCGATGCGAGCGTGATCCCCAGCCGTGCGGCGGCATCGACGACCCTGGCGGTGATATCGGCCAGTGCGTGGCCGTAGAGGGCCAAATGGCGCTGGAGAAGTTTTTCAACAATGGCGGGGTCGTTGGCGGAACTGATTTCAACGCAGGCATTGTGGCGTTTATGGTGCTGGGCGGTTTCCGGGTATCCGCTGGCTTCGAGAATGCGCACCACCGTGGCATTGAGTTCCGAAATAGCGAAAATCTTATCCGGATTGGGACTGTTGACCAGGGCGAATTCGACGGCGAGGGCGATATCTTCGGCCAGATAACTGTCGCGGATGCCGCTGGCGATGAAACTGCGGGTGATGCTGCTTTGGAGCTTTTCCGGTTCGAACGGGATGAGTTCACCGGAATTCAAGACGAGCATAATGACATTTTCGGCAGGCTTGATCATTGCTTTTCTTCGGCGGTGTCGATTTCCCTGATGATTTTGGTGAAGCTGTCAACTGCCTGGAAATCGCGGTAAACGGAAGCGAAGCGGACGAAGGCCACTTTGTCCAGCGGGAGCAGGGCGTCCATGACCCGTTTGCCGATTTCGGAACTGGGGACTTCACGTTCGAAATCGCGTTGGACAGCGCTGGCAATCTCATCGACGGCGCGGTCGATATCCTCCTGGCGCACCTGACGTTTGTAGCAGGCGTTTTCGATGCCCCGGCGCAGTTTGTCGCGGTCAAAATCCTCGGGAGTGCCGTCTTTTTTTATGACTTTGATTTCGGAATAGATGATGCTTTCGTGGGTGGTGAAGCGATGACCGCAGTTCAGGCATTCGCGACGCCTGCGGACGCCCGCTCCATCCTTGACGGATCTGGAGTCGACTACTTTATCGTCCTGGAACTGGCATTTGGGGCAGCGCATAATTGATCCCTCATCTCTTATTCAGGTTTTTCCAGTAATATCTCGACGCCGCGGAAATTCATAAAAGCAAGGCCGCCGAGCCCGAACTCGTTTTGGATATTTCTCAATTCCAGCGAAAGCCGATTCATGAAGCCGCCGAACGTAGCATCGCCAAGCGAACGAAAACGCCGCGATTGGAGATGGTAGCCTGCCGGCAGGCAGACGACGAGCTGTTTGCCGAGTGAGGCGGCTTCTTCGAGTTGGGGGCGCAAACTTGCGGTATGTCCCTCGAGACGATCATCGAACGCCGTCACCACCAGTTGGTCCGCCAGCGGCAGGAAGTCGGCGATTCGTCCGGCGGAAAGCTCTCCGGCGGCGGCTTTGCCGTGATAGAATTCGGGAATAATCAGCGCCAGCGGTTTGGAACGGAATTTCCGGCGGATATCGGCGGCGAGTTTGATGGACTGGCGTATCAATTGATCGTTGTCGCCGCCGATCCCGTAAGTGCTTTCACTCCAGGAGTAAAGACCGCGCCTGCGCAGGGAACTGTTTATATGGGGCGTCAGCGCCAGGGCGATGCCGAACACATTGTCAACAGCGGAAAAATCGGCGATCCTTTGGTACAGGTGCTTGTCATAATCGTGTGCGAGTGTGCTCAGGTAAACAAAAGATTCCTGCGGTTTCTCGTAAATAATATGATCACTGATCGCGATCCAGACCGGAATTCCGGCATTGCGCAGGGTTTTCAGGAAGCCGGGAAATTCTTTGCCGAAATCTTCGACCTCATAGCCTTCGGTTTGAAGATACACCTGGGTGATTCCGGTCATCCGCAGTCTGCGTACGAGTTCTTCCGGGGTATAACGGTAACTTTCATAGGTTTCGGGGGAGACAAACGCCCCGGCCATGCGGAGGGGGGAAAGGGTTTTTTTCAGGATTTCGGCATGTTCCCGGAAGTGCGCATTTTCGGTCAACGGCACAGGATGCGGAACCGGCGGATGCGAACAGCCCCCGGCAAATATGACCGCGGCAACGGCGAACAACAATGAAATCCGAACCATAAAGATAATTTTTACCATCCCTTGCTTGAATGAAATTCTGTTAATATAGAACCACTGTGCCTATATTTCAAGCGGAAAAACAACAATCCCAGTCTTTGAATACCGGTTCCAGTCCGCGTGACCTCAAATCCCGGACCACAGCCTCCACCGAAGACGAGTCGTTCATGGTGAATTGTCCGAGCGAAACGCCGTTCAGGTATTCCCGATAGCCGCCGGGGGATACCTGCGACCCGGCGCTCAGGTGACTGACGCAGATTTCGGCCATGCGTCCCCGAAACTCCGCTTTTTCGCGGGTGGAGAGATACAGGTCCGATTCGCGGAAAAAGAGCCGGAATGCCAGCATCATCTGCTCCAGTTCCTCGTCCCGGACCGGAGCCGGAACGTTGAAGCCACCTTTGGTCGGAGTAATGCGCGGAAATGAAAACTGGTTGCGGCTGCGCCAGAAATGTTTGCGCAGCCAGAGCGCGTGAATTGCCAGGTTCGCCGCTTCCAGCCGCCAATTCGGGTTCAATCCCAGCAGGGCGCCGACGCCGAGGTTATAGAATCCGGCTCGTCCGCCCGCTTCCATGGCCTTCAGCCGGAACATATAATCTTTTTTCGGCCCGCCGAGGTGGAGCTTCGTGTAAATTTCCGGGTCGTAGGTTTCCTGATACAGTGTCAACCCGTGACAACCGGCCTCGAAGAGTTTGCGGTAATCCGGTTCATGCATCGGATAGAATTCAATATTGATGTAGTCGAATTTCTTTTTCAGCTCGCGAATGCAGTCCGCGAGGAAGTCCACCGGCACCCCTTTCGGGTCTTCTCCGGCGATAAGCAGCAGGCTGTCGTGCCCCATGTCCTTGACAATCTGCGCCTCGCTCATGACCTCGTCGAAGCTCAGGCGGCGGCGCTGGTAATGAAATGAACTGCGGAACCCGCAGTAAACGCAATTATTAATACAGTAACTGGACATG
>CALABZ010000017.1 GCA_937888615.1 uncultured Lentisphaeria bacterium
CGGCGAGGTGGTCGACCATATATTCGAACCGTTTTTCACCACGAAACCTTACGGCAAAGGCACCGGCATGGGACTGGCTATGATTTACGGGACCGTTACCAATCACCTGGGTTGGATTCAACTGTCCACCAAGGAAGGAAATGGGACGACCTTTTATGTGTTCCTGCCCAAATTGTCGCGATTCCAGACGATTTCCCTGCCGCGCTCAAAATAACCAGCCGTCGTTTGAAGAAATAGAAAAACACCGGAAGCCTGTTACGGTTTCCGGTGTTAGAAGGAGAGAGTGATATTAGAATTCGCCCCCACCTTCGCCCCTGCCGCCCTTGCGTCCGCGTTCGCCGCCCTGACGACCGCCGCCACGCTGGAACTGCTTTTGGAACTCTCCGGATTTGATCGCTTCGAGAGTCGTATTGACCTTTTCTTCCTTCTTGGCCTTCATTTCGGCCACTCTGGTTTCCAGCGTCTTGATCTGGATATCCTGAATGGTGGTCAACTGGGTTTTGATGTCAGCCAGGAGTTTATCGCTTTTTTCTTTGTCATCCTTGTTTTTGGTGTATTCGCGAACCAACTGACGAAGTTTTTGCGTAGCTTCACGAAATTCTTTTGAGGCGAACATACCGCCGCCAGGACCCATACCGGGTCTGCCTTCACGAGCTTCAGGGGGCGGAGCCGGACGATCGCCTTCATCCTGGGCCATTGCAGTCATTCCGACACCGAGCATTCCGACACTGAGAAGCATCATCACATACTTTGCTACCATTTTCCGATCTCCTTTGTTGTGCGATCCGTATCGAACCGCAGTTGTTTGGTAAATAAAACGACATGAAAATAAAAATATTGTAGAAATTCGTAAAAATTATTGCCGATTCCCGAATTATCGGCTACAAAAGCGCGGCGGAACCCCGGAAAATGTCCATATTTTCATGCATCCGGACTTGAAAATCTTATTAAATTATGGTAATTTATTCAGATTGATGACAATATAAATTGCAGCAACAAGGAGTTAAAACATAACGATGAAAAAGATTTCCCCTCTTCAGGCTAAACGTGCCGCCTATCAGCCCAAACTGCCCCCGGCCCTGACCGCGGGTGCAATCGTCAAGGCAGTCGAAGGCAAAGCCACCACTGCGGCCGGCGATGCGGCAAAGATCAAGAAACTTTTCCCGGCCACCTATGGGAGCCCGGAAGTTACGTTCCAGATGGGCGGCGCCAGCAAGTGCCCGGCCGTCAATGTCGGCGTAATCCTCTCCGGCGGACAGGCCCCCGGCGGCCACAACGTTATCGCCGGTATCTTCGACGGCATCAAATCGCTGAACTCCCGTTCCAAACTTTATGGATTTCTGAGAGGACCCGACGGCCTGATCAAAAATGAATATGTCGAACTGAAAAAGGATATCATCGACGACTACCGCAATACCGGCGGTTTCGATATGATCGGTTCCGGTCGTACCAAACTGGAAACCGAAGAACACTTCCAGGCCACCCAGAAACATTGTGAAGCCCTGAATATCAGCGCCCTCGTCATCATCGGCGGCGACGACTCCAATACCAATGCCTGTTTGCTGGCCGAATATTTCAAGTCGAGAAAAATTCCGCTCCAGGTCATCGGCTGTCCGAAAACCATCGACGGCGACCTGAAAAATGAGAACATCGAAACTTCATTCGGCTTCGACACCGCCTGCCGCGTCTACAGTGAACTGATCGGCAATATCTGCCGCGACGCCAATTCCGCCAAGAAATATTGGCATTTCATCAAGTTGATGGGCCGTTCCGCCTCGCATATCGCTTTGGAATGCGCACTCCAGACCCAGCCGAACATCACCATCATCTCCGAAGAAGTCGCCGAGAAGAAAATGACCCTCGCCGATATCGTTGACAGCATGGCAGAAGCCATCGCAGCCCGTTCGCTGAAAGGCTGCAACTTCGGCGTCGCCCTGATCCCCGAAGGACTGATTGAGTTCATCCCGGAAATGAAGAAGCTTATCGGCGCGCTGAACGACATTCTCGCCAAGGAAGCCGAGGAATTCAAGAAGTTGAACGACCTTGACGATTCCCTGGAATTCGTCCGGGTCCGTCTCAGCAAAGAACTCGCCAAAGTCTTCAATTCGCTTCCCGGCGGCATCCAACTCCAGCTTTGCATGGACCGCGACCCGCACGGCAACGTTCAGGTTTCCCAGATTGAAACGGAAAAGCTTCTCGCCGAAATGGTCGGCAAGCGTCTGAAGGAAATGGCCGCGAAAAAACAGTTCAAGGGCAAATTCAGCTCCCAGACCCACTTCTTCGGTTATGAAGGCCGTTGCGCCGCGCCGTCCAATTACGACGCCGACTACTGCTACAGCCTCGGCTATACCGCCGCCGCGCTGGTTGGCGCCGGCTACACCGGTTATATGTCCTCGGTCCGCAATACCACCCAGCCCTCCGCCAAATGGTCGGCCGGCGGCGTACCGATCACGATGATGATGAATGTGGAACGCCGTCACGGCGCCGATAAGCCGGTTATTCGCAAAGCCCTGTGCGAACTCGAAGGCGCCCCCTTCAAGTTCTTCGCCAAAAACCGTGCCAAATGGGCTCTGGAAACTGATTATGTCTACCCGGGTCCGATTCAGTATTTTGGCCCTTCCGAAGTCTGCGACCTGGTCAGCAAGACGCTGGAATTGGAACAGAAAAAGAAATAATACAGGTTTGCCGTATGGAAAATGAAAGACGCTTTGATATTCGCCGCGTCGCCAAGCTGGCTATGATCGGCCTGAGCGAGGAAGATGAGAAAAAACTCCAGGGCGAACTTGATGCGATCATGGAATTCATGGAGCCGCTGACCCGTGTCGATATGCCGGAGGTCAAACCGACCATCCGACCGTTTTCCGACGGCAACGCCTGGCGTGAAGATGATCCGCAGATTTTGTTCACCCGCGAGGAAATGCTTGCCAATGCTCCGTATACCGAGGACGAGGAATACATAAAAGTACCGCAGGTATTGGCGGAAGAAGGGATGATGCAATGAGTGTGGATGTAAAGAAACTGACAATTCATCAGATTGCCGATGATCTGGCCGCAGGTAAATATACTTGCGTTGATCTGGCCCAGTTTTATCTGGAGCGCATCCAGCAGGTCGAGCCGCTGGTCAATGCTTTCTGCAAATACGATGAAAAAGAATTGTTGAAGAAAGCCGCCGAGGCCGACGCCCGGCGCGCCGAAGGCAAAGCTTTAAGTCCTTACGACGGTATTCCGATCGGAATGAAAGACAACATTTCCGTCAAGGGGCATTCCTGCAGTTGCGGTTCCAAAACCTTGATGGGTTATGTATCGCCGTTCAATGCCACTCTGGTCACATGCTTGCAAAGCAAAGGCTTCATCCCCTTCGGACGCATGAACATGGATGAATTCGCCATGGGTTCCACCACCCGCAGCAGCGCTTACGGTCCGACCGCCAACCCGTGGGGACTTGAATACATCCCCGGCGGTTCCAGCGGTGGCAGCGCGGCTTCCGTCGGCGCGTCGGAATTGCCCGGCGCGATCGGTAGCGACACCGGTGGTTCGGTCCGTCAACCGGCGGCTTTCTGCGGCGTATATGGGCTGAAACCGACCTACGGGCGGGTATCCCGTTACGGGATTGCCGCCATGGCGTCCTCGCTGGACCAGGGCGGCCCCCTGACCCGCGATGTTATCGACGCGGCAATCCTGCTTGAAAGCATGAGCGGATTCGATCCGCTGGATGCAACGACTCTGCATGAGCCGCTGACCGGTCTGGCTGAAGCGGTCAAGAATACCGACGCCAGCTTTCTGAAAGGCCTGCGGGTCGGACTGGTCAAGGAATACATGGCTTGGAATGAACTGGAACCCGCCTGCCGCAAAGCCGTGGAAGATACCATTGCCCTGCTGAAATCTCACGGTGCGGAAGTCGTTCAGGTCGAACTGCCGACCACAATGTTGGCTACCCAGGCGTATTTCGCGATCATGATGGCGGAAGCCAGCACCAACCTTGAACGCATCGACGGTATTCGTTACGGCCACCAGGAACCGGGCAAACGCCTGAACGACATCTACTTGAATTCGCGGGGACAGTTCGGCGAAAATACCAAACTGCGCCTGCTGGCGGGAACCCTGATTATCACCAAACAGTGTTATGAAGACTACTTCGTCAATGCCCAGAAGGTGCGGACCAAACTGGTTCAGGAGTTTACCGAGATCTTCAAGAAGTGCGATATTCTGTTGACCCCCACCTCCCCCAATATGCCGGCACGCAAAGATGCGCCGCCCAGCCTGAAATTTCAGGCGGACTTCTACGGGGTGGACTGCAACCTGGCCGCCAACTGTGCCATCAGTGTACCGGCCGAAATCAGTGCGGACGGCATGCCGGTTGGCGTGCAGTTCATCGCCGCCCCTAAGAACGATGAATTTCTGCTGAAAGCGGTCCGGGCTTATGAGCTGTGCCGCCCGATCAAGGAATTTATCCCGAAACTCTGATCTTCCCAAGGAGGAATATGAGGAAACGGTCGATCACGATGTTTTTTATCCTGACTGTATTGTTTACGGTCAGGATGTTTGCTGTTGAAATTGGTACGGAAGCGCCGAAACTTGAAGTTCAGCAATGGCTTCGCGGCGCCCTGATCGATTTTTCCGTCCCGGAATATCTGCGCCAAAATTCATCAAAACTGACAGTCGTCGTCTGCTGGGGCACCTGGTTGACCGGCGCGCGCGACGTAACGCCGCTGCTGGCACAGTTGCAGAACAAATACCACGACAAGGAATTCCGTATCATCCTGATCTCGGCGGAGCCGAAAGCCGCCATTGAAAAATTTTTCGCCGCCGACAAGGACTTCCCCTGCTATATCGCGCAGGATAAAGGCGAAAAAACGACCCGCGCCTACATGGGGCAAAGCCGTCTTTTTCCGAAAGCATTCCTGATCGACGCAGCCGGAAATCTGGTTTGGAGCGGGGAGGCTTTTGACCTGCCGAACCTCATCAATACATATTATGATCATAAATTCAGCCTTGATGACTGGAAAAAACTCGGCCAACTGTATGAGGAGCTTGAAATCCAGCTCCGAAGCCGGCTTGATCAAGGTATTATTCCAATCACCGATCAGATGCTGGCCTTAAATGCCGACGACGGTTTCGCCATTCGCGCCCGGCTCTTTTATTATGACTCTATCCGCCAGCCGGATAAAGCCATTCAATTTCTGGAAGCGCGCGTGAAAACGACTCCGCACAATGCCGGAATCTATCTGGCCGCTTTCAATATCCTGAGCGGGCAACGCCCCCTGAATGCGAATAAAATGCTTGAATTCGCCTCGGCTTATTTCAAAAATTTCGAGAAGGAACCGGTCGCTCTTCAGCAATTGGCGCTGGTCCTGCTCCGTGACTTCGGCTATACTCCGGGAACCCTTGAGTTGGCCGCGAAAATTCTGCCGCTCATCGAAAAAGCCGCCGACGTCACCCCCGCCGAAAAAGCCGCGATCCTGACGACCGTGGCCCTTTATCAATACAAGATCGGGTACTTCGACAAAGCCGTCGCCGCTCAACGTGAAACCATCCGACTCCTTCCCGCCGGTGAAAACGCCGCGGCGGAACAACTGCTGAAATTCTACGAATCCGCCTTGCGCCTTCATGGCGTCCGGTAAGAATTCCGGGATTGACAAAAACGCCTTTCCGGTTTACTTTATATATAAACAAAGGGAGGCAACCGTGAAACCCCGGTATATTCTGGCTTTGGATCAGGGAACGACCAGTTCCCGCGCCGTTCTTTTCGATGAAAATTTGAAGCCGCTGGCTTCCGCCGGACGCGAATTCAAACAGCACTATCCGCAAAGCGGCTGGGTTGAACATGAACCCGATGATCTGTTCGGCAGTATTTTCGAGGCCGCCGGTGAAGTCATGCGCAAACATTCGGTCCAGCCCGAAGAGATCAAAGCCATCGGAATCGCCAACCAGCGCGAAACCACGCTGATATGGGACCGCAAAACCGGACAACCGGTCTGCCGCGCCATCGTCTGGCAATGCCGCCGTACCGCCGATCTTTGCCGTCGCCTTGAATCGGAGGGTCTCGGCAAATACGTGAAAGAAAATACCGGTCTGGTTATCGATCCGTATTTCTCCGCCACCAAAATCAAATGGATACTGGACAATGTCACGGGGTTGAATACGAAAGACCTGCTGTTCGGCACCGTTGACACTTATCTGATCTGGAAGCTAACCGAAGGGAAATTCCATGTCACCGATTATACCAATGCCGCCCGCACTATGCTCTTCAACATCAAAACCCTGGACTGGGATTCCGTCTTACTGGAAAAACTCGGCATTCCGCGCCATATCCTGCCGCAAGTCCTGCCGTCCCGCAATGAACAGGTCGTCTGCCGTCATCCGCTGTTCGACCGGGTACCGATCCCGATTCGCGGAATCGCCGGCGACCAGCAGGCGGCGCTGTTCGGCCACCGGCGCGTTCCTGCTGTTGAACGCCGGTCAGGAATTTATCGAAAGCCGCCACGGACTGATTACCACGCTGGGGACCGCGACCTCCCCTGCCCGGCCGGAATACGTGCTGGAAGGTTCGGTATTCATGGCGGGGGCCATCATGCAATGGCTGCGCGACGGGCTCGGCATTTTGCCGGATGTCCGTCAGGCGGCGGATATTTCCGCCTCGATTCCGAATACCGGTGGCGTCTGCCTGATCCCGGCCTTTACCGGGTTGGGGGCGCCTTACTGGAAGTCGGACGCCCGGGCGGCCATCACCGGCGTGACTCGCGGAACGACTCAACGGGAGATCATCCGAGCCGCCGAGGAAGCCATCGCGTTTCAGTGTGCGGATCTGATTGAGGCCATGCGCCGTGACCTGGACCGACCAATCCGCAAGGTCCGGGTGGACGGCGGAGCCGCGCGCGACCGCTTCCTCCTCCAGTTTCAGGCCGACTTGTTGAATTCCACCATCGAACGCCCCGATTATCTGGAAACCACACTGCTCGGCGCGGCCCGGCTCGCTTCCGACGCCACGGCCGAATGCCGAGCCCCGAAGATGACGTTCACGCCTCACATGGCGGAAGCCGAACGGAACAACCACCTGACACGGTGGCATCAGGCGGTAAATACCATCATAAAAGATTGAAGTCCCGAAAAATAAAAACCCCCGTTGCTGAGATTATCTGCAACGAGGGTTTTGTCGGGCGAAGAATTATTCTTCGTCAGCCTCCTCCTCTTTTTTGTCGGCATTGATGGCGGTCATAAGCAAGCCCTGCTTGCCTTTGTCGATCAGGAGAGTGTCGCCGTCGTTCAGTTCTCCGGCGATGATCATCCGCGACACCGGGGTGTCGATCTCGCGCACCATCAGGCGCTTCAACGGCCGCGCGCCGAATACCGGGTCGTAACCCTGTTCAGCCAGGTATTCCCGCGCCTGATCGCTGATCTTGAACTTGATGTCACGGTCCTTCAACAGTTTTTCGAAGTGTTTGACCTGAATGTCCACGATCTTCAACAAGTGCTGTTTGGTCAGCGTATGGAAGATCAACACTTCGTCAACACGGTTCAGGAACTCGGGCCGGAAGTTGGCGCGAAGCATCTGGTTCAGCTTGTCGCGCACCTCTTCGGCATTGCCGCCGTGCTGCAGGATCAGGTCACTGCCGAGGTTGCTGGTCATGATGATGATCGTATTCTTGAAACTGACCGTGCGCCCGCGCGAATCCGTCACGATCCCGTCGTCCAATATCTGGAGGAAGATATTGAAAACGTCCGGGTGCGCTTTTTCGATTTCGTCGAACAGGATCACCGCGTACGGACGGCGGCGGACCGCTTCGGTCAACTGCCCGCCTTCATCGTAACCGATGTAGCCGGGAGGCGCACCGATCATGCGGGCCACGCTGTGTTTTTCCATGTACTCGGACATGTCGATACGGATCATGGCGCGTTCGTCGTCGAACAGATTTTCCGCCAGCGTCCTCGCCAGTTCGGTTTTACCCACGCCGGTGGGACCGAGGAAGATGAACGACGCAATCGGGCGGTTGGCGGCTTTCAGCCCGGCCCGGGCGCGCAATACCGCGTCGGCCACCGCGGCCACCGCTTCTTCCTGTCCGATCACCCGTTCATGCAGATGACTACCGAGTTCGAGCAGTTTTTCCTTTTCGCTCTGGATCAGTCTCTGGACCGGGATATGGGTCCAGCGGCTGACGATTTCGGCCACGTCTTCCTCGTCCACTTCTTCTTTCAAGAGCTGATCACCAGTGCTTTTCAGCTTCTTTTCGGCTTCCTTGATCTGTTTTTCGATCCCCGGAATAGTGCCGTGACGAAGCTCGGCGGCCTTTTCCAGATTGTATTCGCGTTCGGCTTTGTCGAGCATACTGCGCGACATTTCCAGCGACGCACGCAGGGTTTGGAGGTCGGCGATATTCTTCTTTTCATTGTCCCAACGGGCACGAAGTTCTTTGCCTTCGCTTTTCAGCTCGGCCAATTCGCCTTCCAGCGTTTCCTTGCGCAGAACCGAGGCGGCGTCCTTTTCCTTTTTCAGACCGGCGATTTCGATTTCGAGCTGCATGGCACGGCGTTCGATTTCGTCGATCTCGGTCGGACAACTGTCGATTTCCGTACGCAGTTTGGCGGCGGCTTCGTCCATCAGGTCGATGGCCTTGTCCGGCAGGAAACGGTCCGCAATGTATTTATCGGAAAGCACGACCGCCGAAATCAGCGCGCCGTCCTTGATCCGCACCCCATGATGCAGTTCATAACGTTCGCGAAGCCCGCGCAGGATCGAGATCGTGTCCTCTACGTTCGGCTGATCCACCAGTACCGTCTGGAAACGACGTTCAAGCGCCGGGTCTTTTTCGATATATTTGCGATATTCGTTGAGCGTAGTGGCGCCGATACAATGCAATTCGCCGCGCGCCAACATCGGTTTCAGCAAGTTGCCCGCGTCCATCGAGCCCTCGGAGGCCCCTGCCCCGACAACCGTGTGAAGTTCGTCGATGAACAGGATCACCCGGCCCTCGGCGGAGGTGACTTCCTTCAAAACGGCTTTCAACCGTTCTTCGAATTCGCCGCGATACTTGGCACCGGCGATCAGGGCGCCCATGTCGAGGGCGACCAGTTTGCGGTCTTTCAGCCCCTCGGGCACGTCACCACGAACGATACGGCGAGCCAGCCCTTCGACGATGGCGGTTTTGCCGACGCCGGGTTCGCCGATCAGTACCGGGTTGTTTTTGGTACGGCGCGACAGAATCTGGATGGTACGCCGGATTTCCTCGTCACGGCCGATCACCGGGTCGAGCTTGTCCTGGGCGGCCAACTGGGTCAGGTCGCGCCCGTATTTTTCCAAGGCCTCGAAAGTCGATTCGGGGTCTTCGGTGGTTACATGCTGATTGCCGCGAACTTCCTGCAATGCGCGCATAAAGCGGTCGCGGTCGATGCCGTTCGTCTTCAGGAGCTCACCGGCTTTGCTGTTTTTCTGGTCCAGGAGCGCCAGGAACAGATGTTCGACGCTGACGAAGTCGTCCTTCATTTCCTCGGCGATTTTGCCGGCTTTCAGGATGATTTCGCTGAAATCGCGGGACTGGTAGACCTGCCCGGCTCCCGGCCCGGAAACCGACGGCATTTTTTTCAACGCACTGCTGACTTCGGCGGCGAAATGCGGCGCATCCATTTGCATGCGTTTGAGCAGGGACGGGATCAACCCGTTATTCTGCTCCAGAAGCGAAGCCAGCAGGTGCAGACCGGTAATCTCCTGATGGCCGTTCTCAAGAGCCAGATTCTGCGCCCCGATCAGGGCCTCGCGGGATTTGGTGGTAAATTTTTCGTTACTCATAAACACTACCTCCTGTAACAATATAATATTAATTTAATATATAGCAAATAACATGCCATGATAAAAATTCCATTCGCTCCAAAAATAAAAACCCCCCGGCGGAGGGGGACCGCCGGAGGGACCGCTCCAAGGGGGTAGAGCGGATTAGGAGGGAGTGGGATCTTATTCGGTTGATACTTTGATTTTGTGGACCTTGGCCGATTCCGCTTTCGGGAGGATCAGTTCAAGGACACCGTCTTTCATTTTTGCTTTTATGGCCGTGGCATTGACTTCTTTGGAGATGGAGAAGTTGCGTTTGAAACGTACCGCCTTGCCTTCATCCTTCAGGTCGCTGTCGCCGGTCACGGTTAATATTTGATCTTCCACGCTGATGGAGATGTCTTCACTGCCGACGCCCGGCATGTCCATGTATATTTTCATGGCCCCTTCGTTTTCATAGATATCGACGGGAGGAAACAGATCGACATATTCGATCGCGGGTTTTTCTTCCATGACTTCAGCCTTCACTGCATCTTCGCTCATAATTCATTACCTCCTTAACCGACCTTGATTGAAACGGGTTTTTCGATTTCATCCTTGGGCATGGTGATGACCAGTACGCCGTTGTTATAAGCGGCTTTGGTTTCGCCGCCTTTGACTTTGCACGGGAGTTTGAACTTTTCTTCATAGCGTTCAAAACGCCGTTCAGAATAAAGGCGATTTTCGGCATCGGGGTCTTCATCGCGTTCGCGGGAAGCCTTTACGGTCAGGAAATCGCTTACGACTTCCACATGAATTTCATCGGACTTCATTCCCGGCAAAGCGACCTTGACCACGATGTTTTCATCGCCGTCTTCCACGTTCAACCTTGGGAAACCGGTGATAAAGCGGCTCATGCCTTCATGGAATGTGTCCAGCATGTTTGCCAGGTGCCGGTTCAGTTCGGACGGCCGAAAGGCCGGAACCAATGAGTTGAGATTGTCATACAGTCTCATTAACATAATCATACCTCCTCCGGGGTTCTTCCCCTTAGTTACTTGATTGATGCTTCGCTTTTATATAAAGCAAGTCTCATGCCAACTTTTGTCAGCCAAAGCAACGGTATGAAATCGGGAAAAATGAGACAAAATAACGCAGTGCATTGAGACACAAGCTCAAATGCACCGCGTCATTTTTTCACAGAAGCCTCAATAAACGATTTTATTGAGGGGATATTCGACGATGCCGTGGGCACCGGCCGCTTTCAAGCCGGGAATCAGGTCGCGAACGCTGTCGCCATCGACGATGGTCGTGACCGAGTACCAGCTTTCCTCGGCCAGGTTCGATATGGTCGGGCGTTCCAGAGCCGGCAGGAGGTTGAGCACCGATTGGAGGTTTTCCTCTTTGACATTCAGCATCAACGCAGCTTTGTGCTCGGCGATGAGGACCGCGGTCAACAACATGGAGAGCTGTTCGATCTTGGCTTTTTTGAACGGATCTTTCACCGACTCCCGGTTGGCGATGAAGCGGGTGGTGCTTTCGCAGAGGGTGTCGACAATTTTCAGGTTGTTGGCTTTCAGCGAAGAACCGGTTTCGGTGATCTCGACAATCGCGTCGGCAAGGCGTGGCGGCTTGACTTCCGTGGCCCCCCAACTGAACTCAACCTGGGCGTTGACCCCGTGTTTTTCCAGATAACGCTTGGTCATGCCGACCGCTTCGGTGGCAATCAGTTTGCCTTCCAGGTCGGCGGGCCCGGCGATGGATGAATCATTCGGTACCGCCAATACCCAGCGCAACGGCTTGCGACCGGTTTTGCCGTAGACGAGCTCGCAGATTTCGACGACGTCGGAACCATTCTCTTCAATCCAGTCATGACCGGTCAGACCGCAGTCGAGAATACCTTTTTCGATATAACGGGACATTTCCTGAGCGCGAATCAACATGCACTCGATTTCGTCGTCATCGATCGTGGGGAAATACGAGCGGGAACTGATGGAAATTGTATAACCCGCCTTGGCAAACATGTTGACCGTACTTTGTTCCAGGCTCCCTTTCGGAATGCCGAGAGTGATTTTACCCATTGTCTTTTCCTTTCATATCATTATTATGTTGAGAATCATCCTGATCTTGTTCAAGCTGGCGCAGGAGTATTTCGGCCGGGGTGAGGTATTTCTTGGCATTATTGCACTCTTTGCAGCAGGGCACGACGTTGCCGCGGGTACTGCGTCCGCCGCGAACGACCGGGACCAGGTGGTCCATCGTCAATTCTTCCGGCGAAAATGTTTTGCCGCAATAATGGCAGACCCCTTTGGCAAGCTGTTCCCGCCACCACGGGCTTTTGCGCAGTTCGCGGGCTTTTTCGCGTTCGCGGGCTACGTGCTTAGGGTCTTTTTTGATTTCGATCCAGTCGGCCATGAACCAACTCCATTTTCCATATTGCACTATAAATAGAGAGGAATATACCCTGAAACGGCGGATAAATCAAATGCCGTAACGAATTATTATTTCAGCATATCGAGAAATGCCCGGAGTTTCGGATCGTCCGGCACGATCTTCCGAACCCTGGCCGCCCAACGGAGCGCCCCCTCCCGATCACCGGATATCGCCGCGATCACCGCCAGATTCAGCATGATCCCGGTATTTTCGGGGTCCAACCCCAATGCCGGACTGAAATATTTCCGGGCGTTGTCCATTTCCTGTTTCTTGAAATAGACGACTCCGGCGGCGTTCAACGCCTGACGATTGCCCGGATTGTGCTTGATTGCCGCCAGATAATCGGCCAGCGCCTTGTCGAGCTCGCCCCCGGCCTCCCGGAAATAGCCGCGGTTATACAGCAAAAGATCCAGCCGTCCGATATAAGCCTTCGACGCGGCCTTGAAATAATCCTCGGCGGCGGAAAATTCGCCTTTTCGGGTTTTGAGTACAGCCAGGTTCATGTATCCCTCCGCCTGGGTGGGATCGGACTCAATCGCCTTATGGAAACAGGCCTCCGCATATCCCGGGTCCGAATCCATATTCAGCATTCCGAGCAGATTATTCCCTGCAACGTCGTCGCCGCCGTGTTCCAGAGCAAAACGGACATATTCCGCCGCTTTGCCGTAATCGCCGGCAGCATAGTAAGATTCTCCGAGAATCGACGC
>CALABZ010000018.1 GCA_937888615.1 uncultured Lentisphaeria bacterium
TCCAGGACGAGCGCGACTACGAGGAACTCAACTACTACATCCTCGGCATGATGCTGAAATAAAATCCGGATATCAGGGAAAATACGATCATGAAAGATATGAAAATCGGCATTCAATTATACACGATCCGCGAACCGCTCCAGCAGGACTTCAAAGGGGTTCTGAAAGAACTGGCGAAGCTCGGCTGCGACGGCGTGGAATTCGCGTTCAACTTCGGCGGCATGGAGCCGGACGAACTGGCCGCGTTTATGAAAAACCTCGGACTCAACACCTGCGGCATGCATGTAAATGCCAAAGACTTCGACGATCCGAACAACAAAACGTTCGACTATGCTAAAGCCCTCGGTTGCCGTTACGTGACCATCAGCCGCAGCGGCAAGTTCAGCGAAATTCTCGACGATGTGGTCGCCCAGTGCGCCCAGGTCGGCAAGGCCGCCGCCGAACGCGGCCTCCAGTTCACCTATCACAATCACGCGGCCGAATTTGAAAAAATCGACGGCAAGTATGCGCTCGACCTTATTTACCAGCGGACCAATCCGAGCGAAGTCAAGGCCGAACTTGATGTCTACTGGGTAAAGAAGGGCGGCGAATGCCCGGTGCGCTACATCCGCAAATATGCGGACCGCCTGCCCCAGATCCATATGAAGGACATGGACCCCGAAGACGGTTCTTTCACCGAACTCGGCAACGGCACGGTGGACCTGCCCGGGTGCGTCGAAGCCGCCCGCGACACCATTTGCGAATGGCTGATTTACGAACAGGACGCCTGCAAGCGCCCGCAGTTCGAAAGTGCAAAAATCAGCCTTGGATACCTGAAAAAGCTGTTGGGACGCTGATCCCCTCTGCATTTTTGATCCGCCGTTCACCCCGGCGGATTTTTTTTTGACCGAAAAAAGCACAAAAAAATCCCGGCCGGGACATTCCGGTCGGGATTGAATTTTTGCGAATACGGGCAATTAACCGCCGAGCGCCTGGAAGAGCACCCCGGCCGCCACCGCCGAACCGATCACGCCGGCCACGTTCGGACCCATGGCATGCATCAGCAGGAAGTTGTGCGGATCGTATTCCTGACCGACCTTGTTGGCTACACGGGCGGCCATCGGCACGGCGGAAACCCCCG
The DNA here is from genome assembly GCA_937888615.1 of uncultured Lentisphaeria bacterium. Classification (GTDB taxonomy): domain Bacteria; phylum Verrucomicrobiota; class Lentisphaeria; order Victivallales; family Victivallaceae; genus UBA5239. Next base: position 1,121 of record CALABZ010000018.1, read on the forward strand.
CCGAACCGATCAGCGGGTTGATCTTGTAACCGGAGAAACGGCACATGAGCTTGCCGAAAATCACGCCGCTGGCGGTACTGATGGCAAACGCCGCACAGCCGAGAATCAGGATACCGATGGTTTCCAGATTCAGGAACTGGTCGGCGGAAAGTTTCGAACCGACGCAAAGTCCCAGGAAGATGGTGACGGTATTCATCAGCGCATTGGAAGCGGTATCGACCAGACGGGCCACCACGCCGCTTTCCTTCATCAGGTTGCCGAGCATCAGCATCCCGATCAGGGGAGCCGCGGAAGGCAGGATCAGCGCGCAGAGCAATGTGATAACAATCGGGAAGCAGATCTTTTCCAGCTTCGATACATGACGAAGCTGGCTCATGCGGACCATCTTTTCTTTCTTGGTGGTCAGAACACGCATGATCGGCGGCTGAATAATCGGCACCAGAGCCATGTAGGAATAAGCCGCCACGGCAATCGCGCCAAGCAAACGCGGAGAGAGCTTGGAGGTCAGCCAGATCGCGGTCGGGCCGTCGGCGCCGCCGATGATCCCGATGGAAGCGGCGTCTTTCAACGAAAAGTTGATCACATCACCGGTGAAAACCGTCAGCAGCAACGCACCGAGCAGTGCGCCGAAGATACCAACCTGGGCGGCGGCGCCCAGCAACGCGGTTTTCGGGTTGGCAATCAGCGGACCGAAGTCCGTCATGGCGCCAACGCCGAGGAAGATGATCAGCGGGAAGATCCCGGTCGCAATACCGACATAATACGTCATGCCGAGGATCCCTTCCGGCCCGGCAATACCCGCCAGCGGGATATTGGACAGAATCGCGCCGAAACCAATCGGCAGCAGCAACAGCGGTTCGAATCCCTTGAAGATGGCCAGCCCGATCAGCAGGATGCCGACGAAAATCATCAGCAGTTTGCCGATCCCGAGGTGCCAGGTCTTGGTGAAATGCGAAGTGGTCTGGCTGTAAATATCATAGATACCGGTACTTTGCCAAAGCCCTGTGAAAAGATGCTTGAAAGTGCCGAGGCGTTCGACTTCGCCGCTGGCCGCCACCGAGTTATGGGAAATCATCGACTGGCTGACGGTAAAAAGCGGAGTGCCTTTTTTGACGACCGCCGACGGGACCACCGCGGGATTGATGTCGGTGATCGAATAGGCGCTGTCAAGCTTGACTTCGCCCTTGCTGCGGTCGGAGAACGACAGCACCAAAGCTTTGAAGCCCGCGCTGTAGTGTCCCTTAATCAGGTTCATTTCATAAACAACGGCATCACTGTCCCAATCATAAACGAAAGTGACGGTATTGTCCGCATTTTTGACGGCCTTGTAGATGTCCTTGCCGCCGGCGACGGGCGCCGCGGAAAGAATTCCGCAGCAGCCGACCGTCAGCAAAAGCATCGTGACGATTGTTTTTATTTTATGCATTGTGCAGCTCCTGGCTTAAGAAAGTTCGATGACGGCCTGGGCGGTAACGACGTTATCGCCCTGTTTCACCAGTACCTTGCTGACGACGCCGCCCTTTTCGGCCTTGACTTCAATTTCCATTTTCATGGCTTCGATGACGATGACAGTAGCGCCGTCGGCGACAGTATCGCCTTCGCCGACCAGAATCTTCAGGATCGAACCGGGCATCGGAGCGACGACCTGATGAGTATCGCCGGAAACAGTCGTGGCGGCACTGGCGGCGCCCGGAGCGGCGGCTCCGCTGGAAACCTTGAAGGTCTTGCCGTTGATGGTGACGCTGGCGCCGTCGGCGGCAACCTGGGCGTTGTAGCTCTGACCGTCCACATTGACGGTATAGCTGCCGCTTTCGGATTTAGCTTCGGCGGCGGGCTTTTCTTCGGTCTTATAACGGATGCCGAACGGGGCGTTGCCCTTCAGGAATTCCAGACCTTTTTCGCCGCAGGAAGCGACGATGAAGATATTTTCGTCGGTAGTCGCGATATTGTTTTCTTCCAACAGTTTTTTGTTGGGGGCGATACCCAGTTTCGGGTTGCGGTCATTGATATCGTGCACGTCTTCGGTGGTCGGCTGGAGGCCAAGCTGTTCGGAAGCGATCTTAACGATTTCGGCATCCGGCTGGGCCGGGGTGTGACCGAAGTAGCCGAGGACCATCTTGCCGTAGCCTTCGTTGATCTTCTTCCATTTGCCGACGGTGGCGTTCAGAAAGGCCTGCTGGAAATAGAACTGGGAAACCGGGGTCACGGAAGTACCGAAACCGCCGCGGCGAACGACTTCTTCCATTTCCACGATGACCTTGTCGTAAAGGTGGAGCGTACCGGTGTCGCGCATCATCTGGGTATTGGCGGTCAAAGCGCCGCCCGGCATCGGGGAATAGATGATCATCGGGCTGACGGTGGTGGATTCCGGCGGCATGTAGTATTTGTCAAGGCACTGGGCGAAGACCTGTTCGGCTTCGAGGACTTTCTTCGGATCGATGTCGAGCGTGTAGTCGGTGCCTTTCAGACGGCGCCAGAAGGTCAGCACGTCCACTTCGCAGGTACCGCCGCTGAGCGGAGCCATGGCCAAATCCACGCAGTCCGCGCCGGCTTCGATCGCGGCGAAGTTGCAGGAAACGGCAAGACCGGCGGTTTCATGGGTATGGAAATGAATCGGCACATCGTTGCCAAGGAGCTTGCGGGCACCCTTGATCGTTTCATAAACAACCGCCGGAACAGTGGTGCCGGAAGCGTCTTTGAAAGCCACGCTCTTGAACGGGATACCGGCTTCGAGGATCTTTTTCAGGGTGTCGATGTAGAATTCGGGAGAGTGCGGATAGCCTTCGTCGGAACCGGGGGGCAACCCCATCAGGGTAACGGTGACCTGATGGTTCAAACCGGCGTCGGCGATGCACTGACCGGAATAGGCCAGGTTGCGGACGTCGTTCAGCGCGTCGAAGTTGCGGATGGTGGAGACGCCGTGTTTGGCGAAGGTGGTGGCGTGCAGTTTGATAATGTCGCGCGACTGGGAAATCAGGCCCACGACATTGGCGCCGCGGGAGAGCGTCTGGAGGTCGGCGTTCGGGGCCGCGGCACGGAAACGGTCCATCATTTCATAGGCGTCTTCCTGGCAATAGAAGTAGAGGCTCTGGAAGCGGGCGCCGCCGCCGATTTCGAAGTAATCGAAGCCGGCATCGCGGGCGGCTTCGAAAGCGGGCATGATATCGTCGGTTTTAGCGCGGGCGCCGAGACAGGACTGAAAGCCATCCCGGAACGATGTGTCCATGAATCTGATTTTTTTCATTTATTTTAACCTTTTTTGTTGAATATAAAGAGTTCAGGATTTTTTATGAAGATGAATCGCGGCGGCAGCGGCGGCGACCATTCTCTGGTCGAGTCCGGCTTTCCGGACCGGTTCTTTGGCCGGTTCTTCGAGCAGGTGAGCAAAGGGTTTGACCGCTTTGTGGGTCAACTGAATGATAAATACGACCAGTATCAGGAACGCGAATACCGCGCACAAGCCGATACCCGTTAATTTGAGACCGTCTAAAACGAGTTCCATGGTTGTCCGTCCTTTTTTATGTTAAGGTTATAGATTGTTTATTAATTCTGATATCGCCGCTGTAGAACGTGGTGCGTTCTCCATCGTGTTCGAAGATCATTCCGCCTTTATCGTCCAGGTCGATTACGGTACCGGTCAATCTGCGATTGCCTGTTTCCAATTCGATGCACCGGCCGATCAGCAGGTTTTCCTCGCGCCACCGGCGATAAAGTTCGCGGGGACATGTGAAGCTGATACTATAATACTCATTTATAAAAATTGCCAGCCGGTTCACCAATTTTTTGACGTCAAAGTTCCGTCCGGTTTCCGCCAACATCGAGGTGGCGGGCTGGTCGATCGCGGCCAGTGTTTCCGGGGGCATATTGACATTGACGCCGATGCCGGCGACAATACCGAGCGGTTTATTGTCCGCACCGGATTTAATTTCGCCTAGCATGCCGCAGATTTTGCGCTCGGCGCAGAGCACGTCGTTGGGCCACTTCAGCCAGGCGTTGATTTCGGGAGCCTCGCTGCGCAGGAGCTCCAACACCGCCAGCGAGGAAGCCATGGCGGCGTATTGCCAGTTGTTGTCCGGAAGATTTTTCATGATGAAACTGGCGTAAATATTCTCGTCCGGCGGCGAGGTCCAGCGGCGGTTCAACCGGCCGCGCCCCGCGTTCTGGGTACGCGCCGTCACCAGCGTGGCATCCGGGAACTCATGAAAGAACTCAAGCGCATAACGGTTGGTCGAGTCTACTTCATCCAGATGAATAGTATACGGTTCTTTCATGATATAATTATAATGTCCAGAAAATAAATAAAATTATATAAATATATCTATTTATTGGGAAAATGCAAACGGAAAACCTAAAAAGTTCGTAAGATTCCAATCCGTATCGAAGCAGTGCGGACCAGTCGCCCACCCTCCCCGTACTTTACAGCAACGATGATTCCGAAGGGATAAAATGCTGTTGTCTGCAGCATCTGCTTTTGCCGCAGACAACAGGCTATGGTAATATAACGGTTTTTTTTATTTTTTCAAGTTTTATTTTTTCGTGGCCCGCGGTTCACGGTTGCGGCAACGGTAATTGCCGGGGGTCGAACCGGTTTCACGCCGAAAGTAACGCGAAAAAGAATGAAGATCCTGAAAATTCAACCGTTTGGCGATTTCCGCCTGGGTCAGATCGGAGTAAGCCAGCATTTCGATGGCCCTGCGCGCGATCAACTGCCGAACGAAGCGCATCGGCGTGGCCCCGGTTTCCTCCTGAAACGTCCGAATAAAGGAGTTGACCGACATACCGGCACGGGCGGCCAGGTCGGTCAGAGTCAGCCCGGCATTGAGATTGCGACGGATATAGACGAGAGCCTCGCGGATGCGCGGATCGCGGGTCTGGCGGTCCGGGTTGCCCGACGAGTTCTCCAGTAGCTGTTTATAGCGCAACAGCAGGATATAAAGGTAATGTTTGCGAATTTCCTCGCCGGTCTGGTCCTCAAACATCGAAACCGAAAAAATATTGCTGAAAATATCTTTGAGTTCGGTGATATTGATCACACTGCCGCGAAGCGCATGAAATGGAACGGCATGGGGCTCAAGCTCGAATTTGATGGTACTGATCCGGCAGGGAGCGAAGGACTCGATGCTGTGGCGGCAGCCGGGAGGGATGATCATGGCCTGGGTGTCGTCGATATATGAAAATTCGCCGTCGAGACAAATCTTCTGCCGGGTGGGCGAATCGCTGTAATAGTCGATCTGCCAGAAATCATGCGAATGATATCCGGTCGTATAGGGGCCATTGAGTCTGGCGACGTTGACGATAATGATTTTCATAAAAGTAAAAATGTTTCCGCAATATTATTAGCACGAATCCGGCGAAATGCAACATCCGGCAGGATTTTTTCCGATTTGTTCGTCATATGACCATATCCCGGCGCTTGCGCGTCCGCCAGTCGCGCGGAGAAACGCCGGTATGGCGTTTGAACACCTTGCTCAGGTGAAATTCGTCGCTGAACCCGCATAAATCCGCGATTTCATGGAGCCGAAGCCCGGTTCCCGCCAAATATTGCTTGACGCGCCCCACCCGTTCAAGCTGGAGCAGTTCGCTGAACGACCGACCGAAAAGCTCCTTCACCAACAGACTGGTCCGCGATTCGGAGAGTTCCAGCGCCTGCGCCAGATCCGGCAGTCCGATCCCTTCCGCCGCGTGTTCCCTCAGAAAATCGACGACCCGAACGCCCCTTGAATCGGGCGCGACCTCCAGCAGATTGGATTTGCGCAGAGCGAACATCACCCCGTCGCCGAACAGTTGCAACAATCCCTTCAGTTCATTTTCCGACTCCGGCGGCAGCAATGGAAGAGCGGCGCGCAGGGAATAGAATTCATCGGGCAGTCCCGGCGGCGCTTCGTGCTCCGCCGAACGCCAGATGCCGCCGTAGAACATCCCGTAATGGACGTTGCCGTCGTTCAAAGGGACCACGATTTCGCTGAGTCCTTTCCAGCAATGCTTGACAAACGGGGTCGAGTCCTTCAACTCCATGCAACGGCTGTTCATCCGGTAACGGCAGAACTCAATACAGCGTTCATCGAAGCCGCAGGCGCAAACCGCGTTTTTCCGGTGCGAACGGCGCAGGGGCGTGAAGAGCGGCTGGAGCCGACGCCGCGCAAATACCCGGTCATTGTCGATGACCGTGATCGAACAGCCGGTCAATTTTTCAAGGGTTTGGATAGCGTTTTCGATCATAAAAACCTACATATATTTTATAAACAAGATAAATATACATGAAAGTTCAATAAAATACCATTCCAAAAACCGGAAAAACAAGTATAATGATTAAGAAAGATATTTCAGCGCGGCATATGAACCGTGCCAGCCGCACGAAACTCAAAAAAAAGGACTTTTATCATGAAAACAATCGACGCCCGGGCTTACACCGAATTGATGCTGCCATGGCTGAACGTGTTGCCCGATTTCCTGCGGACCTCGGATTTCAACCCCGAACTTACTTTTTACGGAACCGGCGAGAGCGCCCACTGGGCGATCCAGAGCAACTGCAACGTTTTCGCCGCGCTGGCGGTGCTTGCCTCCGACCCGGCACTCCCGGAAACCCTGCGGGCCGAGCTCCGGGAAACGGCGCTGAAACTCCTGCGGTACGCCCTGAACACCCATGTGACCGGCGAAGACCTCGCTTCCGACGGCAAACAGTGGGGACGGCACTGGATCAGCGTATTGGGACTCGAACGCATGGCCCACGGCGTCAATGCCATCCGGGACTATCTGACCGGCAACGACCGCGAAAAACTGCGGCGAATGACCCTGTCCGAAGCCGATTTTCTGTTGGAAGAATACGAAATCATCGCCGGCATATACTACGCCTCCAATAAACCCGAATCAAACATCTGGAACGGCGGCTTCCTGGCCCGGGCGGCGCTTGACTACCCGGACGCCCCGAACGCGGAACGCTACCGCGAAAAGGCCACCCGGTTCTTCCTGAACGGCATATCGCATCCGTCCGACACCGACTGCGACACGGTTTTCAATGGCAAAAAGGTAAGCGAATGGCACATCGCCCCCAATTTCACCGCAAACTATTCGCTCGACCACCACGGCTACCTGAACGTCGGTTACATGGTGATTTGTCTGTCCAACCTCGCCATGCTGCATTTTAATTTCAAGGAGCGCGGCCAGCAGGCTCCGCCGGAGATGTACCACCACCTGAAAGACCTCTGGCAACTGGTCCGCAAACTGACATTCGCCGACGGACGGCTGCTGCGGATCGGCGGCGACACCCGTTCGCGCTATACTTATTGCCAGAACTATGCGGTTCCCGCCTGGCTGTTGGCCGGAGACCTCTTCGGCGACGCCGAGGCGGCGGAATTCGAACGCCGCTGGCTGGAACAGGTCCGCCGCGAAGCCGAATACTCCGGCGACGGCGGTTTTTATTCGCGCCGCCTGGCCAATATCCGCGACAAGAGTTATTACTACTTCACCCGTCTGGAATCGGATATGATCCTCTGCCTGTCCTACGGCGCGTACTGGCGGCGCAAATTCGACTGGACGGCCAAACAGAACGAACCGCTGGAACTCACCTGGCAGGACGAATACCACGGCGCCACCCTGATCCGCAAACCGGACGCCATACGTTCCTGGGTATGGCACGGCGGACAGGGCGCCACCGCCATCTGCGTGCCGCCCGATCACAGCGACATGGCCGAATGGCAATCCAATCTCCACGGCGAAATGATCACCGTCGCCAATCAGGGTTCGTTTCCCGGCCCCCATGAACACCGGCTCTTCAACGGCGGTTTCCTGAACAGCGGCGAAAACATGTGGCGGCAGGCCGCCCAGCTCGGCGAGGGCGAAGGCGAATACGATTATGCTCACCAGCAGACGGTCTGCGCGGCCCTCCCGGACGGCCGGACCCTGCTGGTGCTGGATTACGGCGAAATCATCAAGGAAATCACCTTGAAAATGATCAAAGGGTTGAACTTGAAGATGCCGAACGACCTGTTCAACGGCTCGAAACGCCATTACCGGGGGCGCGGCTTCCTGGAGGAATTGCCGGGCAATCCGGGCAGGGACGACACGCGGATCATTGATTCACCGTATCTGGTAATCGACGACGTATTGAGCGTACTGAACCTATACGGCGGGAAAAAATTGACGATCCACCGCCCGGCGGAACCGCCGATCATCATCCGCAAGCCATACGGGCCGTGGCTGACCTCGCTTTACGCCGATGAAATCTGCAGTACGTTCGAACAGGGCTTCCGCCGTTGCCGCCCGCATGAAATCGTCCTCGACACCGGCACGGCGGTCGCGGTCGGCAATACTCCGGGCAGAGCGGTCCGGCTGGAACTGCCCGGAACCCTGCGCGCCGTCGAATATCAAGGCACGGACGGATTCAAATACGTACTGGTCGCGAGTTTCGGCAAAGACTCCCTGCCGGAAATGAAAGGCGAACTGTTGGCGCGGACCGCAAAGGCCGCGCTCTGGAAACGTCAGGCGTAATCGACCGGATAATCGACGCAAAACGTCGTGCCGTCCACGGCGGAGGAAGTGAAACTGATCTTGCCGCCGAGGCACTTTTCCGTAAGCAATTTCATGCTGTAAGTACCCCAGCCGCGCCCTTTGCCCTTGGTGGAGAAGAAACGCTCGAACAGGTGCTTGCCCGCCTCTTCGGGAATGGGCTGCGGGTTATGAACCGTGAAACGAACTCGACCGTCGGCGCCCCGGACATTGAACGTGACAATGTCGCCGCTGCGGGCGGCTTCCAGAGCATTTTTCAGCATATTGGCCAGCACCCGGCGCAACAGACGGCGGTCGGTATGCATGAAACACGGCTGCGGATCGGATTCGACGACGACCCTCTTCTCGCGTCCTTCCTCGAGGTGAGTGAAGTAATTGCACAACTCCTGAACCAGTTCGGAGGCATTGACTTTTTCGCATTCCGGTTGAATTTCGCCGATTTCGACAAGGCGCAGGTCGCGCTGGGACTCGATATCGTCCAGCAACCCCTGGGCCAGGCTCATCAACTGCGGGCTCATTTCCTTGAACAGTTCCGGGGAATTGGCAAGAATCGCCATCAGGCTGTAGATGCCCGAAGCGGTATTGCTGATATCGTTGTAAAAGATCCGTTCGAGGGCGTCGCGATATTTTTCATCGGCGATGTCCTTCATCAGCATGATGACAAGCCGGGTGCCGTCGAGGTCATACGGTTTGAGCCAGATGCGGAAATTCAAATGGCGACCGTCTCCGGCCACGACCGAACACTCCTGAGTCATTCCTTTCGGGTCCGGGTAGCGAGGGTTTTTGAAGAATCCTTCTTCGAGGCGGCCGCTGTAGGCGTTATGATATCCCATCACTTCGGAGGGGTTGCGACCGACCAGTTCGCCGCCGTCGACCTTCAGGGTATCGCGCGCGGTCTGGTTCAGCATCAGAATCAGGAAATCCTCGGACAAAATGGCGACCGGTTCAGGCAGCATTTCGAACCACTGCATGAACTGGGGGTAGCTTTTGATTTTCCCGATAATCTCATTCATATATTATAAATATAAGCCTCGCTTTTGCGCATTGCCAGCGCCGAATTGAAATATTTCCGCAGAAGATGCCATCACGTCCCGCAAATGTATATCCGGAGCCCTGGCTTTCCCGTTTTTCAGGCGGGATCACATAAAGGATAAATATATCACATTTTGCATATCGGCAATGTATTGCATTGGTCCGGGCGAGGAGTTATAATATAACTGCAATCAAAAACAGGAGATTGTTTTTATGTCTAAGAAAATCAATGTCACCGTATGGAATGAATTTCGCCATGAAAAACAAGACAGTCATGTCGGCGACCTGGTACGCAAGGCCTACCCGCAGGGAATTCACCAGGCGCTCGCCGGCCATCTGAAAGCCGAAGATATCGAAGTGCGCTGCGCCACGCTGGACGAACCCGAACACGGCCTGACCGATGAAGTCCTGAACAATACCGATGTGCTGATCTGGTGGGGACATATGGCCCACGCCGAAGTCAGCGACGCCATCGTGGACAAGGTCCAGAAACGGATTCTCTCCGGCATGGGACTGATCGTCCTGCATTCCGGTCATTTCTCCAAGATTTTCCGGCGCATGATGGGTACCAGCTGTTCGCTGCTCTGGCGCGAAGTCGGCGAAAAAGAACGCATCTGGACCATCGAACCCGGCCACCCGATCGCCGCCGGCATCCCGGACAGCTTCGTCATTCCGCACACCGAAATGTACGGCGAACGCTTTGACATCCCACAGGACGGCCGGATCATCTTCATGTCCTGGTACGAGGGCGGCAATGTGTTCCGTTCCGGGGTGACCTTCGAACGCGGTCACGGCAAAGTATTCTATTTCGCCCCCGGCCATGAAACATTCCCGATCTTCCACGACCCGACCATCATCCGGATCATCGGCAACGCGGTTCGTTGGGCGGCTCCGACCATGTATCGCGAAATCACCTGCCCGAACTCCCCGGCCCTTGAAACCGTTTACACCGTGGACACCACCCGGGAGGGCTGATCATGAAAAAATTCCGTATCGGCATCATCGGTCTCGGCATGGGCAAATCCCATATCGAAGGCTTCCAGTCGCACCCCGCGGGTGAAGTGGTCGCCATCACCGACCTCGACAAGGAAAAACTCGCCACCGTCGCCGCCAAGTACAACATTCCGGCCACCTACACCGACGCCGCCGAAATGCTCGCCGCCGAAAAACTCGACATCGTTTCGGTGGTCACGCCGAACAAATTTCACAAAGACCTGACCCTCGCCGCACTGAAGGCCGGATGTCATGTCCTCTGCGAAAAACCGATGGCCATGAACGCCGCCGAAGCTGAAGAAATGCTCGCCACCGCCAAGAAATGCGGCAAACGGCTGATGATCAACTTCAGCTACCGGTTCCGTCCCCAGAGCTACGCCATGAAAAAACTGGTGGAAGCGGGAGAGCTCGGCAATGTCTATTTCGCCCGTACCGTATGGCAGCGCCGCCGCGGCATGCCGGGGTTCGGCGGCTGGTTCGGCACCAAGGCGCTGGCCGGCGGCGGTCCGCTGATCGACCTCGGCGTGCACCGGCTCGACCTGGCGCTGTGGCTGATGGACTATCCCGAACCGGAATGGGTGATCGGCAGTACCTATAACCCGATCGCCACCGCCATCGCCGCCAAAAAAGGCTTGACCTACGACGTGGAGGATTTCGCCACGGCCATGATCAAGTTCAAAAACGGCGCCACCCTTGAGCTCGAAGCCTCCTGGGCCGGCAATATCAAGGAAAACGAACTGATGGAAACCCGTCTCCTCGGCGACAAGGGCGGACTCCACCAGTACAACCTGAACGGCACCTATGAATTCGAGGTCGAATTCTACCGCGAAACCGCCGGATGCCAGTATGATTCCAAACTGCACCCGCCGGTGCCCGAGTGCTACAACGCCCAGTATTCGCTGCTGGAGGCGATCATCAACGATCAGCCGACTCCCGCGTCGGGCGAACAAGGGCTGACCGTGATGCGGCTCCTCGACACCATTTACAAGAGCGCCGCCACCGGCAAGCCGATCCAGATGTAGGCCTGGACGGGAATTTCACCATTCCCGCTTGCAAAATAACATTGGAGTGCTATATTACTCCGATAAGCCGACGGACAAGGTTCGCCCTGACCCGAGGCAGAGAAAAATTGTTTGACGGTCCTGATTCATTGGAATTCCGATGACAAGGCGATGCAAGCGGCATACATCATCAGATGGTTCTACAAGCGTCTCCCTGAGATATCAGGAAGACGCTTTTTTTGTATACGGTTCACAGGGAAAAGGAGCCCGGAATATTATGGAACGAAGAATCGCAGTAGTCAGCATCATCGTCGAGAATCCCGATTCGGTGGAGAAAATCAACGGCATCCTGCATGAAAATTCGGAGTACATCATCGGCCGCATGGGTTTGCCGTACCGCCAGCACGGTCTGAGCATCATCTGCGTGGTGCTCGACGCCCCGCAGGACATGATCAGCAAAGTCTCCGGGCGGCTGGGCATGCTGCCGGGAATCAACGTAAAAACCATCCATTCCAAAGTCCTGAACGACTGAATAGACACGAAAGAGAAACGCCTTATGACTGCATACAATCCCCGTTCGAACGTGGCGGAAGAATTCATCAACGACCGCGAAATCTGCGACAGCTTGCGCTACGCGGAAGAAAACAAAAACAACCGGGAACTGATCGCCTCCATCATCCAGAAAGCCCGTAACTACAAGGGTCTGGGCCACCGCGAAGCCCTGCTCCTGCTGGAATGCACCATCCCCGAACTGAACGCGGAAATGTTCGAACTGGCCCTGGAAATCAAGAAAAAAATCTACGGCAGCCGAATCGTCATGTTCGCTCCGCTTTATTTGTCCAATTACTGCATCAACGGCTGCACTTACTGCCCGTATCACCGGCAAAACGCCCACATCCGCCGCAAGAAATTGACGCAGGAGGAAATCCGCGACGAAGTGATCGCGCTTCAGGATATGGGCCATAAACGCCTCGCGCTGGAAACCGGCGAGGATCCCGTTCACAACCCGATCGAATACGTGCTGGAAAGCATCAAAACCATCTATTCGATCAAGCATAAAAACGGCGCCATCCGCCGCGTCAACGTCAACATCGCGGCAACCACGGTGGAAAACTACCGCAAACTGCACGACGCCGGCATCGGCACCTATATCCTGTTTCAGGAAACTTATCACAAAAAATCCTACGAGGAACTTCACCCGACCGGGCCGAAAAGCGACTACGCCTATCATACCGAGGCGATGGACCGCGCCATGGAAGGCGGAATCGACGACGTGGGCGTGGGTGTACTGTTCGGGCTGAACCTTTATCGCTACGACTTCACCGGACTGCTGATGCACGCCGAACACCTGGAGGCGGCGCACGGCGTCGGCCCCCATACGATCAGCGTACCGCGGATCTGCCCGGCCGACGACATTTCGCCGGGGGCGTTCTCCAACGCCGTTTCGGATGAAATTTTCGAAAAGATCGTCGCGGTCCTCCGCATCGCCGTCCCCTACACCGGGATGATTATTTCGACCCGCGAATCCGCCGCCGCCCGGGCTCGGGTGCTGAAATTGGGCATTTCCCAGATCAGCGGCGGCTCCCGCACCAGCGTGGGCGGCTATATGAAGGCGGAAACGCCGGAAGAAAATTCCGCCCAATTCGAAACCAGCGACCGGCGCACCGCCGACGAAGTCGTCCGCTGGCTGCTGGAAAACGGCTACATTCCCAGCTTCTGCACCGCCTGCTACCGCGAAGGACGAACCGGCGACCGCTTCATGCGGCTGGCCAAAACCGGACAGATCGTCAACTGCTGTCAGCCGAACGCGTTGCTGACGCTCAAGGAATACCTGAACGACTACGCCTCGCCGGAAACCCGTCAGGCGGGCGAAGCCGTCATCCGGGCCGAGCTCGAACACATCGCCTCCGACAAGGTTCGCGAAAAGACACGGGAATACCTCCAGACGATGGAACAGGATCACAGTAAATGTGATTTCCGCTTCTGACGAGCCGATTAACCGCGCCGCTTCCTCGACATGGGGAAAGCGGCGCGGCATTTTTCACCCTCGATTCCACGTTTTTTTTGCAATTCGGGGAATTTACATGCTTGTTTTTTGTGCTAAATGAGTTAAGTTATTTAACTTTACTTACAAAGGATGGAACGAAAATGATGTGGCTGAAACTCGGCATGGCTGACTGGCTGACCGCGCTGGCGCTCTGGGCCAATTTTCTCGCGGCGCTCCTCGGCGTGATATACGGCGCCGCCCACTGGAACCGCGACAACGACCAACGTCAGGAAGAAGGGAAGAAGTAACTTATGATGGACAATGCAATCATCCTGACGATTATCGGGGCATATCTGCTGCTCGTCATCTACCTGTCGATCCGCGGTTATTCCAAAACCAAAAACCATGAGGACTTCCTGGTCGCCGGGCGCAAAGCCCACCCGTTCATGATGGCCATGTCCTATGGCGCGGCGTTCATCAGCACCTCGGCCATCGTCGGTTTCGGCGGCATGGCGGGGAAATACGGGCTTAGTTTGATGTGGCTGCCGTTCATGAATATTTTCTTCGGCATCATCATCGCGTTCATTTATTTCGGCAAACGCACCCGCAAGATCGGACAGAACCTCGGAGCGAAAACATTCCCGGAATTCATCGGGCGGCGCTACGATTCCAAGGGTTTGAGGGCATTCACCAGCGGCATCATGTTCTTTTTCATGCCGCTCTACTGCGCGGTGGTGCTGATCGGCGGAGCCCGCTTCCTGGAAAAACTGCTTCAAATCGATTATAATATCGCCGTCATCGCATTTGCCGTGGTGATCGTGCTTTACGTGCTGATCGGCGGATTGAAAGGGGTCATGTATGTAGACGCAATCATGGGGGTCATCATGCTGGTCGGCATGTTGACGCTGCTCGGATTGACCTACTGGGAACTCGGCGGGTTCATCAGCGCCCACGAAAAACTCAATGAACTCATCCCGCTGATCCCTCCCGACCAGATTGCCGAAGGCATGCGGGGCTGGACCGCCATGCCCGTGTTCAATTCCCAAATCTGGTGGCTGATCGTTTCCAGCCTGATGCTCGGCGTCGGGATCGGGGTACTGGCTCAGCCGCAGCTTGCCGTGCGCTTCATGACGGTGAAGAGCGGTCGCGAATTGAACCGGGCCATCCTGGTCGGTTCGATCTTCATCATCGCCACCGTCGGCTCGGCCTACATGTCGGGGGCGCTCTCCAACGCCTGGTTCCATGATAAATTCGGCATGATTTCCATTGATTTTGTTAAAAACGAGGCGTTCGCCAACAAGCCCGGATCGCGGGCAAACCGTTCCCAACGCCCCCCGCGCAGGTTTCGCCAGGCAAGGGCAATGTGGACCTGATTATACCGGTGTTCCTGAATCTGGCGCTGCCGCGCTGGATGATGTATATTTTCGCCATGACATTGTTGTCGGCGGCCATGACCACGCTGAGCGCCCTGCTGCATGCAATGGGTTCGGCCATCGGACACGATTTCTTCCGAACGCTGCTCAAACGCAAAAACGACAGCATGCTGTTGACGAAAGGCGGCATCGTCATCGGACTGATCGCCAGCATCATCTTGGCCTATATCCTGCCCGGCGGCATCATCGCCAAGGGGACGGCGCTGTTTTTCGGCATCTGCGCGGCGGCATTTCTGCCGGCTTATGTGGGGGCGTTGTATTGGCCGCGCGCGACCCGGGCGGCGGTCTGGTGGAGCATGGGGGGTGGATTCTGCGTCAGCATGTTCTGGATGTTGTTCATGCACCATTCGGAATCGGCGCGGATCGGACTGTGCCAATGGCTCTTCGGCAGGCCGGAACTGATCAGCATTCACCCGGTGCCGTTCATCGACCCGATGATAATTGCGCTGCCGATTTCGGCGGCTTTACTGATTATTGTAACGCTTTGTTCGCGGAAACTTCCGCATCGACATATCGCCGAATGTTTCCGGGATATCAAGATCAGGGAATTTTGACATCCGGGCAATTTGGATATATACTATGAAAATCATGATAAAGATAAGGATGCAGCCACATGTATGAAAAACAATTATTGAGCGGTGACGAGGCTGTCGCGCAGGCTTGTTTTGACTGCGGAGTCCGGATGGGGGTGGGTTATCCCGGCACCCCGTCCACCGAAATTCTCGAATACTTCTCGTCGCTCGGCGGACATGCCCAATGGGCCCCGAACGAAAAAGTGGCGCTGGAGGTCGGCATCGGTTCGGCTTTCTCCAACGCCCGCACGTTGGTCACCATGAAGCACGTCGGTCTGAACGTGGCCGCCGACCCGCTTTTCACCGTCGCCTACACCGGCACCGAGGGCGGGCTGGTGGTGCTGACGGCCGACGACCCCGGCATGGCCTCCAGCCAGAACGAGCAGGACAACCGCAATTACGCGGTGGCCGCCGGACTCCCGATGTTCGAGCCCTCCGATTCTCAGGAAGCCTACGACCTGACCCTGCGCGCATTCGAAATCTCCGAAAAATGGAAGATTCCGGTGCTTTTCCGCATCACCACGCGTGTCTGCCACTCCAAATGCATCGTGTTCCGCAATACCCATAACTCGGCGGAAACAACGCCGCATTTCGAACGCGACGTCAAAAGCAAAGTCATGGTTCCGGCGTTCGCCCGCCCCGCACACCGCGAACTTCGCCGCAAGCTGGCCGAACTGGCCCAATACAACGAATCCTCCGACTTGACAGTGGAACACCGCCGCGGCGACCACTTCGGCATCATCACTTCCGGCATTTCCGTCCAACACTGCCTGGACGCCAGCCCGGACGCCTCCGTCCTGCAACTGAAAATGACGTATCCGCTGCCGCTTAAGCGCATTGCCCGCTTCATCGAAAGCGTCGAGCACTGCATCGTCGTCGAAGAAGGCGACCCGTGGCTGGAGAACCAACTCCGCGCCGCCGGGCTTCAAATCACCGGCAAACCGGAAATGTACCGTTTCGGCGAACTGAGCGTCGGGCGTGTCCGCCGCATTCTGGTCGGCGACACCTCGCCGGAAACCGTCCCGCCCGCCGGCAAACCGCCGCAGCTCTGCCCCGGCTGTCCCCACCGCAAGGCGTTCGAAACCCTGCGTGACCTCGGATGCATCGTTTCCGGGGACATCGGCTGTTATACGCTCGGCGTAATGCCGCCCTTTTCCGCCATGGACACCTGCGTCTGCATGGGCGCAAGCATCGGCGTGGCGCTGGGCATGCGCCAGGTTCTGCCGGAGGCCGAAGCGCGCAAGGTGGTCAGCGTCATCGGCGACAGTACGTTCATGCACAGCGGCCTGACCGGGATCGCCGACATGGTCTACAACCGTCCTCCGACCGGACACCTCGTACTGGTCCTGGACAACCACACCACCGCCATGACCGGGCTCCAGGAACACGCCGGCACCGGGCGCAAGCTTGACCACACCCCCGCCCCGAAAATTGTGATTGAAGACGTGATCAAGGCCATGGGCGTGGACAACGTCGATATCATCGATCCCACCGCCAAACCCGAAGAATTCGCCGAACTGGTCGCCAAACGGCTGGGTTCCGACGATATCTCGGTGATCGTGGCCCGCCGTCCCTGCATTCTGGCGCTGGCCAAAATCAGACAATACGAAAATCTTAAAGGCTGAGCGAGGAGCGAGAAATACATATGAATGGAAAAGTAACCAATGTGGTATTCGCCGGTCTCGGCGGACAGGGCGTCTTGAAAGCGTCGGACATTCTGGCCGAAGTGGCGTTCGCCGCCGGACAGGACATTAAAAAAAGCGAAGTTCACGGCATGAGTCAGCGCGGCGGCTCCGTCTCCAGCGACGTCCGTTACGGCGGCAGGGTCGCCAGCCCGATGGTGCCGGAGGGCGAAGCCGATTATCTGGTCGTGCTTGACGAAACGCAAGTCCCGGTCAATGAATCCCGGCTTAAACAGGGCGGCTGCCTGATCACTCCTTCAACGATCGACGCCTCCAAACTCCAGAATCCGAAATCGCTGAATGTGGCGCTGCTCGGCGCGCTCAGCACCCGCCTGGAGTTTCCCCGCGAGCTCTGGATCGACGTAGTCAAGCACTCCCTGCCCGAAAAACTGCACGAAATGAATATCGCCGCCTTTGAACTCGGCGCTTCATCAATGAAATAACCAGGAGGGTCTTTTATGAGCACCAATATCCATCAGTTGTCGTTGTTTCTGGAAAACCGTTCCGGCGCCATTAACGAAATCTGCCAGACCCTGAAAAACGCCAACATCAGCATCCGTACGCTGTCGCTGGCCGATACCGAACAGTTCGGCATCCTGCGTCTGCTGGTCAAGGAATGGGAAGCCGCCCGCGACGCCCTCAGCAAAGCCGGTTTCGTGGTCAAAATCACCGACGTCACCGCCCTGACCGTGGAAGACCGCCCCGGCGGACTGGCCGACATCCTCGACGCCCTCGCCAAACACGGCGTCAACGTCGAGTACATGTACGCCTTCACTTTCGGCAACGGCGACAAGGCCATCATGGTATTCCGTTTCGACGACCACGTCAAAGCCCTCGAAGCCCTTGACGCGGAAAAAATCGATACAATCAAGGAAATGGATCTTTTCAAATAAACTCAGGAATCTAAAATGTCTGCGAATCTGATATGGGAAGCGGCTGAAACTCTGCCGGTCGAAAAAATACGCGAACTGCAACTGTCACGCCTGCAAGAATGTGTGAAACGCGCCATGAACGTCGGGTTTTACCGGGAGAAATTCGCCGAACGCAACATCACGCCCGAATCCATTCGCAGTCTGGAAGACGTCAAAAAACTTCCGTTCACAATCAAGGACGACCTGCGCCGCAACTATCCGTTCGGCATGTTGGCCGTACCCAAATCCGAACTGATCCGCGTCCACGCCTCCAGCGGCACCACCGGCAAACCCACGTTCTGCGGCTACACCCGCAACGACCTCGAAACCTGGGCCAATCTTTGCGCCCGGTTCCTGACGGCGGGCGGACTGCGCCGCGAACACGTGGCCCAGGTGTCGTTCGGCTACGGGCTTTTCACCGGCGGTTTCGGGCTCCATTACGGGATCGAAAAAGTCGGCGCCGCCGTCATTCCTGTTTCCAGCGGCAACACCGCGCGCCAGGTGCTGATGCTTCAGGACGCCGGAGCCGACGCCCTGATCTGTACCCCGAGCTATGCGCTGAACCTGGCCGAAGCCCTTGCCGAAGCAGGCGTCAAACCGGGTACGCTGAACCTCAAAATTGCGTTCTTCGGCGGCGAAGCCTGGACCGAAAACATGCGCTACGCCATTGAGGAAGCCCTCGGCATCAACGCCTACAATAACTACGGGCTGAGCGAAGTCCTCGGACCCGGCGTCAGCGGCGAATGCATCTATCATACCGGTATGCATATTCAAGAGGACCATTTCCTCGTCGAGTGCATCAACCCCGAAACCGGCGAGGACATGCCCGACGGCGAACAGGGCGAACTGGTGATTACCGCGCTGACCCGCGAGGCCATGCCGATCATCCGTTACCGCACCCGCGACCTGGCCGCGCTGGATCATTCACTGTGCCCCTGCGGGCGCACCACCATGCGGATGGGACGCGTTTACGGACGTACCGACGACATGATGATCATCCGCGGCGTCAATGTTTTCCCGTCCCAGATTGAAGAAGCGCTGCTGAAAGCGGGCGGCACCGCGCCCCATTATCTGATTGAGCTCTCGCGGCCCAAAAATACCGACCGCGCCGTGGTAAAAATCGAAATCCGGCCCGAAGAATTTTCCGACCGGATGAATGAAATGCAGGCGCTCAAACAGCGCATCGACCGCGAAATCAACGCGCTGACCGGGTTGCGTTTTGACATCGAACTGCTGCCGCCGAACACCCTGGAGCGTTCCCTCGGCAAGGCCAAGCGCGTCAACGACCTCCGCAACCTGAAGGATTAAACGTCCGGGTTACCCGGACTATTTGAAACAGCGGGCAATCGGAAGGTTCTGCGCTTTGGCATCTTTTACGAACATTTCCACAATCGCCAGGGCGCCTTTTTCGGTCACGTGCGTGTTGTCGCGTTCCTGTTTTTTCAGCGAAGCGGAAAATTTTCCTGTTCAAGCCAAAGGTCGTTAAACAACGTCCAGCCGATTTCCGCTTTGAATGGAAATTCGGGGGTTTCGGCGAGCCGTTCGGCACGCTTCCGTTTGGCGGGGGTGAGCGGACGGCACTTGTCCTTGCAGCGCTGGAGATCGGCGGCGGTACAGTTCAACAGTCTCAGCGGATGAATCTTATGAAGCGCGGCGGCGATTTCATACCCCTCCGGGTCGCTGTCGCCCCAATGGCGCAACTCCACCGCCGACGGCAGGAGCGCGACCAACCGGCAAACCGCCTTGGCGGGGTATCCGGCGGTATAAATCAGCGCGCGGTCACGGCTGAACTCCTTCATCCGGTTGAATGTCGATTCATTTTCGATGCTGACAACGGGCATCGGTACGCTCAAAATTAGATGTTCCATTTTCGCCAGATTCTCGCTGTTCAACACCGCGCTCTGGCCAAGCTCCCACAACGCCCGAATCCAGGTCATCCGCCGTCCTTCGACCTCATACTCGAACGGGCCGAACAGCGTTACCATGGAAGCGGTCGGGTTCTCGGCGAATACCGGTCCGGCATTCTCCTGCAACGGCTTCAAATAAAGATACAGGCGATTGATCCACGAGTTCAGCGCCGTGTTGTTGCTCAGGTATTTGGTGTCGCTGAAACAGATGGCGCCGAGCTCGGCCGGGGTAAAAGTCTTGTCGGTTTTGGAAAGAAAATCGGCGGCGAACCAGGCGTCAAACAGCAGGCTTTTCAGCCCAAGCGGATTCTGGGTGAATTCGGATTTCAACAGCGTTTCGAATTCCTTCCAGTTCACGGACGGAATCTGCATGTTCAGCGCGGCCATGAATTCGAGGAAACGCTCGTCCTTCTCCGGTTCCACATAGTCCGAACTCTGCTGAAGCGTGTACAGCCACAGTTGGAAATTATCGCCGAGGTGCAGTTTCAAATCCCGGATATTGGCCTGAAATTTGCCGCTCCGGGCCGTCACATAACCAAAGAACAGATTGTCGAGGTCGCCGCGGTTGCCGGTGACCATCATGTTCTGGATTTCGGGGTCTTTCAACAGCCGGGTAATCAGCTTGTGGGCCACGTCCTTGAGTTCGGGGGCCCGGGCAAAAATCGCTTTCTGGCCGTTGAAATACTGCTCGTTCTTCTCGGTGCTCATGCCAGCTCCATCCCCAGCGCCTCGTCGGCGGCGTCGTCGAAAAGTTCTTTGGTCCGTTTCCAGTTGTACGGGAAAAGATGTACCTGGAACTCGCGGTCCTTGCGGACGAAAATATTGGTGGAGTTCGAGAGTTCCGGCTTCACACCGTCCTGGTCCGGCGAAGCCACCGCGAGCTGAAGCCCCAGCTCCTCGGCAAAGCCGAGCAACTGGTCGCGGCGCGCGGTGTCGATGCCGTAAAACGCCTCGTCAAACAAAATGCTGTTGATGCGGATGCGCGACGACGTCCCTTCGATTTTGTCGAACAGCAAATGAGCGATCATCATCACCAGCAGGTAGTTCGGCACCGCCTGTTCGCCGCCGGAGCCAACACTTTTCGCGCGGGTGTCCATGATCTTGCCGCTCTTCGACTCGGTATGGAGCACCATTTCATAACGGTAGTAGTTGCGGTAATCGAGGATCGGGGGGATCTGGTTCGACGGCGTATTGAGAATGCTCTCCATATTGGCGTCGAAAATTTCTTTCAGTTCCTCGGAGTGCTCGATATCCTGATCGGTGAAACCGCGCAGCAGTTTGACCAGCGGCGCGTATTCGCCCTGCGGCGTGACCCGCAAACTGTAGGTATTGCTGCCGAAGAAATGCCCTTTCAACAGGCGGTTGATCTGGGTGCACATGCCTTCGAGCGCATAAATCCGGCGACGCAATGATTCGCGGAACTGCACCAGCAGGATGTCTTCGAATTTGCGGCGGGTTTCCTGATTCAGGATTTCCTTCTGTTCGGCCAGGCTCACCTGCAACGTATCGAGGAGATATTTCAACGTACGGTGTTCGCGGCTGTAAAGTTCGTTCTGTTCTTCGTCGTAGGAGAAACCGTAATCGTGCCCTTCCGGGTCGTTGATTTTCGTGCGGATATATTCCTTGAAGGTGGCAATCTGCTCACGTTTCTCGGCGGTTTTCAGTTGACAGGCTTCAAGGGAGAGCACACCGGAATCATGCAGGGCGACGGCCAGTTCCTCAGCGTTTTTATGACGCGGATTGAACTCAAGCCGCCGGGCCAGTTCGGAAGTGGCGGCGTCAAGTTTGCGCTCCACGCCGACGTGGATTTCGAGTTGCTGTTCGCGCCGGGTCTGATTTTTGATCAATTCGGTTTTCAGGCGGTCGCATTCGGAACGGGCCGTTTTCAGGCGAAGTTCCTGTTCGGACACCTGCTGGTCGAGCTCTTCCAGATTCTGTTCATGAATCTGACGGCGGAGGCGTTCGAGGTGTTCAAGCAGTTCGCCGCGGGTATTTTCGACCTCGGCGTATTCGGCGCGGTTGCGGGTGAGTTTGTCGTCCACCTCGCTGAATTCGCGGTCGAGGGCGGAGAGTTCGCGGGCGTCACCGCGCATCAGCGAACAAAGCTCGTTCAGGCGTTCCTGAAAACGGTGAAGCGACTTCTGGCGTTTCTCGGCTTCGGCAACAGCGGCGGCGGCGTTTTTCGCGCTCTCCTCGGCGGCTTTCAGGAGTTCGCGGGCGTCGTCGATGCGGCGCTTCTGCTCCTGGCGGCGCTCTTCCTCGCCGATCAGCACCGCGTCGCGTCCGAGCAGTGTGCGGAACGTGCCGCGCCACTCGACAAAACGCGGTTCCGGCGACGGGTCGAATGCCGGCACGTTGATTCCGTCCATTTCGCGCGCCAGCACTCCAAGGAACGCGGAATCCCGATCCGCGTCGAAATAACGGTTCAGGAACTCGCGGGTTCCGGCGGAGGGCATCGGCAATGAATCGTCGAACTTGCGGGCGCAGCGCGCACCGGAATAATCGGTCAGCAACAGCGTTTTCAGTTCGTCCATGCAGTCCGCCCCGGCGACAACCGTCCCCAGGATATCTTCGCCGATCAGTTCCTCGATGGCTCCCCGCAGTCCGGCGGAAACGCCTTGCCGCCAATGCAGTTTCAGATACAGCGGCGACGCATCGAACAACCGGGAATCGAGTTCGGACAGCAGTTCCCGGTAGCCGAGGACGTTTTCCGGGCAGGCCTCCTCGGCGGCCATCAGTTCATTGAGTTCGGCCTCGCGTTTCAGCTTCTGGTTGAGGGCTTCGTCGGCGCGGGTCCGGCAGGTTTCGAGGGCGGCTTTGACGCGCTCTTCTTCGCCGGCCACGGCGCGGAGCAGTTTTTCCAGCGCGGCTTCGGGGAGCTTGCGGTAAGGTTTGTCCTGTTCCATCACGGTATTGAACTCGTCCATCGTTTCGCGCAGCGGCAGACCGCGCCACTGGGTCAGGTTTTCGGCCAACTTGCCGGAAAACGCCGCGCCGTTGTGGAGAAAGGATTCGAAAATTTTCGTGCGCTTGGCCCGCAGGCTTTTGGTCCGGGCTTCGAGCTCGTCGGCGGCGCGGTCAAGCTCGACGGCGCGCGCGGAGAGACGTTCGTGTTCACGGGTACGGTTCTTCTCGGAAGCAACCAGACTGCCCGCGTCGCGTTCTTTCAGGTCATGAATGTTTTTCTCGATGGCCAGCGCGGCTTCGTCGGCCCGGGCGGCCTCGGCGGTGAGCTCGGCGATGCGCCCGTCGATCCCGGCGATGACGGAGGAAAGACGCTCAAGGCTCCGGCGCTGTTCCCGTTCCTCGAAAATCAACGCCCCGGCCTCCAGGTCGGCAATCGTTTCCCCGGCGCGGACGATCCCTTTCTGACGCTCGTGAAGTTCGTGCAAATAAAAACATTTCTTCTCCAGCGCCGATAGCGTCGAATGCGAATCACGCAGCGCCCTCATGCTCAAACGGAGATTGCGGATCGTTTCCGCTTCCGGCTCCGGCAGCAGGGATTTGAAAAGCTCATGATAATTTCCGGCCCGGCTCGACATTTCGCGGTAGGCCTTGCACATGTTCAGAAAACTGCGGTAGTCCTGATACTGCGATTCGGTCGGGAAAAATCGTGACGTGATCGCCCGCGCATACGTCGGCATACTGGTATAATAACGGCCGCCGCATTTCTGGATGGCCTTTTTGAATTCCTCGCGTTCGGGCGGATATTCCGCGCCGTCTTTGCCGGTCAGCAGCAGCGGCACGTCGTTCACCGGGGCGTCCATGATAAATCCCCACTGCTGAAGCGCCGCGCCCGGCCCCGCGATGGACAGTCCGATACCGACCGAAACAGTGCCGCCGCCGCGACTGCGCAGTTCAAGCGCGGCATAGGTGACGCGCCCCTCCGGGAAACGGTCACCGCCGTCGTAATCGACGTTGTAGGCGGTGACGACTCCGTGAATGCGCCGTCCGTTCTGTTTGTTGCCGCCGAAACGGGCGGCGGAGTTCAGTTCCAGTTCGCCGGCGGCGAGCACATAATGGATCGCGTCGAGGATCGTTGTTTTGCCGGAACCGTTGTCGCCGAGCAGGAACAGGTGTCCGCCCTGATCAATCGGGATCGTCACACAGTCGATGTTATGAAAATTGACCAGCCGCACGGCATGGATCGAATAAATATCTTTGTCAAGCGTCGGCATCGCGCACCTCTTCTATATGTTTCTCCAGCGCCGCCGGATTGTACTGGTAACAGGCGGGCAGCGCCTCGTAAATCGTCCGCTCGAAAGCGACGATCTCGCCGGTATCCCGCGGCAACGGCTTAATGAAACGGTAATCAATCAGTTTGTCCATCAGCAGCCGCAGGGTCTTCTTCTTGATGCTTTCGGCATCGACGTCGGCGCGTTCGGGGAACAGCGCCTGCATCCGCATGGTCACATGCTCAAGGTATTCACCGAACATGAACGTGGGATTTTCACGGTCGTTTGCGGAAAGCGACTGTTCGGACAGCAGTTTCTCGTAAAACTCGATCATCAGGAGAAATGCGACGTATTCATCGCGTCCTCGAAGCTTGAAAAGCACCGTGGCACTGCCGAGCCCGGGGTTGTAAATGCGATCCTTGACGAGCCGGGCGCATTTGTCGTCCACGCGCAGTTCCCAGTTGAAATTTTCGCGGTAAAAAGCGGCAAACGCGTGTTCGTTATGATGCAGATCGTAAAACAGCTCCGGGTCGTCCGTTTTGTAAAACCAGGCCGACTCGGTCAGGATGTTGTTGATCTTCACCACTATTTCGCGGTTATGTGACAGGAGTTCCTGATATTCTTTATCCATGTTGCGGTATCTCCTTGAGTATCGTTTCGGGGCCTTCGAGCGAACCGGGATCGCCGGTCACGGCCATGGTGCGCGCCGCCTCGACTTCGAGGCGGTATCCGAGGGTAGCCAGCGTTTCGCCCCGGCCCAGCAATCCGCGTTTCAGCAGAAACATCAACTGCCGGAAGTCATCGGATTCCGTCGGGTGCGCGCCCGCCAGACTGCCGCCCTGCGGGTAATGGCGGCGGATGAATTCACCGAGCAGGCGCAGGCGCATTTCCTCGTGGGTTTCGACGTGCTCCTCGGCCAGCGGCCTGACCCGCCGGAAACTGCGCGGCGGCACCCGGCGGGCGGAATTCGAAGCGCGCGGGGCTGGCGGTTCGGCCCGCTGGTATTCATCGGAATCATTCGGATCAAGCGGCACGGCGGGACTGCGCAGGACATCCCAGAGCCAAGCGGAAGCATCGACATCCTCCGGCATCGCGGCAAGCTCCTGGACTCTCAAATTAATGAATTCCAGTCGGTTACTGCGGCGTTCAAGTTCTTTAATAAACGCGGTCAGCTTGCCGAGCACCCGCATGGCGTTGTCATTCACGGCGGCGCAAAGGCGGTCCACACGGCCGTTGCGCCGGTAATATTCGAACAGTTTATCGACCTGGTCCACAATCGGTTCGCGGGAAATTCCCGAACGCATCACCCTCGGCAATTTCTGCTGGCGCGTACAATATTCTTCGAATTCCTCCTGCAACGCGGCCCGGCGGTCGTCCGAATTCAATTTGTCGAGTTCGTTCAGGATTTTCATCCGCAATGTTTCCAGCGTCTTCAGGTAGGCGGTGAAATACACTCCGAGCTCCCCCACGATCTGCCGGGCGTCCGCCGCGGAATAGGTCCGAAGCAGGAAGTCGCCGAGCATGGCGGTAATATGGTTCAGGTTCTGGCTGAGCCGCGCGGTTTTTTCCTGAACGTCGAACATGGCGAAAACACTGTTGCCGCCGCCGTCGCCGGACGAACTTTTGAATTCGCGGTTGACCTGTTTCAACGAACCGAGGATGAATTCCAGCAGATTGATCGAATCGTCATCACGCGGCAGCAGGTCGTTTTGCAGCCGGTCCTCCAGATAGGTGAGGAATGAAATCGTTTCTTCGGTCAGGTGATAGCGAAAACGGTCGCGGCGCACATCCTTGTAGGAACGGAGCCGGGTTTTTTCGAGCCGTTTTTCGATCAACCCCCAGTCTTCAAGCTGCTTCATCGCTTGATTAAAACGTTCGGGGGCAAGCTCCTGCTCGCCATTCAGCGCATCGTACAGGACATCATGCAACACTTCCAGTTCATGATCGCGACGGAACCGCAGCAGCCGGTGCAGAATCCGCAGGTAATCGGGCGCAAACTCAGCGGAGAACATCGTCCCCAGATTGCGGTTGCGATTGCGCAGCAGAACCTCCGCATCGCCGTCTTCGAGAGCGGCGAGCAGTTCTTCAGCGGAAATTATATTATCGGCCTGTTCCATGGTCCATCTCTTGGTTCTTGATTACAGACTGATAATATGACATTTCCGGGCCGATTTTCAACCCGTCATTTTAAGATTTTCGCGAGGCTTTCCTCAACGGCAGATCGCCCCCGGTCCCCTGGCACAACCGCCCTCGCAGGCCATGACCTCGACGAAATTGGCCCCGAACTTGCCGGCGGCGTGCGCTTTCAGGATCGCTTTGGTTTTCTTGTCGATGCCGTTGACCGCCTGTGCTTTCAGTTCGAAATCCGGGCATTTCCGGGACAACTCCGCCTGAACCGCCGCCGCCACCCCGCCGCTGACCGCGAACTTGCGGGCGATATCAATCGCCGGTTCCCGGAACGCCCCGGCCTCCTGCGCGATCACGTCGATCCCGCGCCCCGCCAGCATGGCCCCGATCTCCTCGAAGCTCAACACATAATCCACTTCATCAAACTGCGCAGCCTCGTGACGCTTGGCGATACAGGGACCGATAAAGACCGTGACGGCGTCGGGGTATTTGCTGCGCGCCATCCGCGCGGTATAAATCATCGGACTGGGCGTGTGCGAAACGTGACCGGAAAATTCGGGCAGATGTTTGCGGACAAACTCCACATAGGAGGGGCAGCACGAAGTCGTCATCACAGGCAATCCTGCGGCACTTTTTTCCAACAGTTCCGCCGCCTCGTTGACGATCGTCTCCTCGGCCCCCTTCGCCACCTCCACCACCGCCGCGAAACCGAGCCGCCGGATCGCCTCGAAAAACTGTTCCAGCGAACCCGGAAACTGCGATTCGGCCGAAGGCGCCACCATCGCCACCAGCGGACGTTCGCGCAGGGCCGTCAGCACCCGAAACATCTGCGAACGCTCCAGAATCGCCCCGAACGGACATTTATTGAAACAACGCCCGCAGAAAATGCAGAGCGAGAAATCGATCTCGGCGGTCCCAAACCCATTTTTGCGGATAGCCCCCACCGGACAGGACTCCTCGCACGGCACGGTCGTTTTCATGATCGCCTGAAACGGGCATACATTCATGCATTTGCCGCATTTGATGCACTTATCATAATCGATTTTCGACACCCGGTTCTCGATCGTGATCGCCCCACGGGGACAATTATAAACGCAGGGGCGCGCAAAACAGCCGCGACAGTTGCCGTTGACGATGAACTTGCTGTCCGGACACCCCGAACATCCCGCCGCGCATACCGTCAGCGGCGCTCCGTCCTCGGGCAATTCATCCAGATAAGAGGAAACGGGGCGGGCTTCGTCGGTTTCGTCCTCACAGCCGATTCCGAGCAGCGCCATCAGGCGGTATTTCAGGACTGCGCGGTCATGGTAAACGCAACAGCGGCTGGCGACGGCGTTCGCCGGGCGCAGCCGGATCGGTATCCGGTCAAGTTCTTCGGCCAATATGTTTTCATCAAATGCCCGGACCAGCCGGATCATCAATTCGCGCCGTATGTATTCGGAAGCGTTACGCATGCCTGACAAGTTCTCCCAATTTCTTCAAAACCTTTTCAACGCTGGCCCGGCTGACGACCTCGCCGTTAATCCTGACATAAGGAGCCCCGCCGAGGTTTTCCGCCGAACACAACCCCATGCAGGGAATCAGGCACACATCCACCTGCGACGCCCACGCGGGATCCAGCAACGATTCGATATGCATCAGACTCGCGGCACCGAGGACATAACAGGTGGTTCCGCAACAGATTTCAAGTGAGATTTTTTTCATGTCGCCGCGCTCCTTTCAATAATATTTAATAACGATTTTTTTCCGGTATTTCTTTTCCAGCACTTCGGCCAGACGTTTTACGATGTTGCGGCGCAGTTCCAGTTCCACCGGCAAATTCGGGTCCTGGTGGGCGTCGTTGACCTTGGTGCCGACGATAAACTCCAGCGAATCGTTCTCCAGCATCCGGTTGATGATCGCCCTGGCGGCGGTGGGAGCGTTCATCTCCCCGTCATTCTCCAGCACCGAGCAAACCCGCGACAGGGTCATGATTCCCTCGGTCACCAGTCCGATTCCGGGCATATGACCGGGCGGCGGCAAGTCGCCGCAGGACTTCACCAGTTTCATGTCGATCGAAACTTTCTTGCACAGCTCCCGTTCGACGATCGTGGCGGTGGTACCGCCGCAAATGACGACGTCGTTCACGTCCCCGGCGGCCAACAGCGCAAAATCGCGGTCGTACTCCTGATGGTACGGCGGACCGGTCAACAGCCGCATCACTCGCGGACGCCGCAGGTAAATCACCAGGCAACTGATGTCGTCCACACACTCGCCGGGGGTGATCGACAACGCCTCAAACGCCACCGCATGAGCCAGATTCTTCGCCGAAATCTGCGGTTCGCGCGCGATCATCCGCCGGATGAATTCCAGTTCGCCCTTGCGCCGCCAACCGAATTTGTAGGGACGCCGCCCCAGCCCGGCCTGGGTCACGCCGTCCGTACATAGCACCAGCCGATCGCCGGGCTCCATCCGCAAATCATAAATATCCACCTCGCGGTCCGGCCAGTGCCGGGACACGATCCGCCGGTGGTCCTGCGGCGAAACCTCCTCGGTGCCGCGCAGGTGAATATACTGCGGATTGCCCATTTCAATAACTTTGGTCTTGCCGCCGATCCGCAGGTCCACCATCGAAAAGGTGGCATAGCTGATCTTGCGTACTTCGCAGACCGGCAGCGCCTCCATAATGGTTTCCACCGAACGCAGGATATCCATGTTCGAACGCAGGAAGCTCAGCGCCATCGTGGTGGTCATATTCGCCAGCAAATGCGCCTTCACCCCGCTGCCAAGGCCGTCGGAAAGCACCGCCAGACTGCGGTTTTCATCCTCAAGCGGAAGGAGCTGGAAATCATCGCCGCAGGCGACCTGTCCGGTCTTGGTGAACTGGCGGCATTCCATTTCGATGAACACATCAGGCTTCATGCGCTCACTCCTTTTTGCCGAAATACGTCCCGGCGATTTCGTTAAGCAGGATTTCCGACTCGGCGATGTGTTCGCCGAAGAGCCGGGCCACCTGCTGTACGGTCAGCACGTTTTTGCGGATCACTTCCTTGGCTTTTTCCGCGATCTGTTCGCGCTGGAGTTCGGATTTCGTCACGTCCTGGATCACCGCGCCGACGACCTTGCCGGGGGTGATGACAAAAATGCTGATATTCAGGATGCGGCTGCCGTGAACCTGATTGAACTTCTGGATTTCGCCGCCGTTGGTCAAGACGCTTTCGAATAAATCGGAGAAATCGACCAGTTTCTCCAGCGATATCGAGTTCAGCCCGCCCAGCGTGTCATAAGTCGTCACCGTGCTGTCGTCGATCAGTTCGGCGAAATTGCGGTTCGCCTCCAGCACCTGAAGTTTGTCGTCCACGATCACGACTCCGGCGGGAATATATTTAATCAGCGCGTTGCTGGTGCGCTGAAAATTCTTTCTTAAATAGGTATGGCACATGGCCTCTTCGGCATTGCCCGCCAGCAGGGCGCGGGCGAGGTCGCGGCAACTGTCGTATCCGCACGCGCCGCAATTCAGTTCGTCGGCCTTGCTGAATTTGCCGATACTTTCCAATACTTTCCCAATCTTGCTCTCTTCCGGTTCGGTACGCACGATCGGCGCTTCGTGATAAGACCGGATGATATCGACCGGCACCTCACGCCCGAGGCTGTTACTGCGCGAACTGACCCGGTCGGTCGCCATCAGCACCTCAATCGAGGACGAACGCTTCCCCATCACCGGGCCGTTGACACAGCCGCCGCGACAGGCCAGCGCCTCGATAAAAAAGCTCCCCTCATTCACCCCGTCGAAAGAATCCAACACCCGCGACAGGTTTTCCAGTCCCGAAACGGCGATATAACGGGTGTGCCCGTCCGAACCGCGCAGTGTGTCGTTCATGCCGCCCTCGATCGGATAAATCCGCCCTTCCTCGGCCACTCCGAGCGTAAGTTCGGCTTGTCCGCCGCCCGGCTCAAGCTCAATGCCGTGTTCTTCCAGAAGCTGTTTCAACGAAGGAAAGGTAATCGCCAGATTCAGAATGGCGGGATGACCGTCCGCCTCGTTCTTCTTTGCCGCGCAGGGACCGATGAATACGGTTTTGATCCCCTCGCCATAGTACAGGCGAAGCAGTTTGCAATGGGTAATCAGCGGGGAATCGACCGGCACGATCCGGCTGCTCCACCGCGGCAGGTACTTGCGGATATAATCGACGCACGCGGGACACGCGCTGGAGATATGGACTCCCGCGCCGTTTTCGGCCAACAACCGCCCGGTCTGGGCGCTGACGATCTGTGCGCCGTGGGCCGTTTCGCTGACACCGGCAAAGCCGAGTTTCTTCAACGCCGCGGCCAGTTCCTGAATCGTCACACCCTTGAAGTATCCAAGGAAACTCGGAGCCACCGAGGCGAAAACCCGTTCGCCGCCGGCCAGCATCTGCTTCAGCCGGGCCATGTCCGAACGGATGATTTTGGCGTGGGCCGGGCAGACTTTGACGCACTCCCCGCACGACACGCAGAGCTCGGGCACCACCTCGGCACGGCCATTGACGATTTTAATCGCCTTGCAATGGCAGTGCCGGACGCATTTGTAACAGTCCTGGCATTCCGCCCGGACCGTATAGACTGGAAACTGGCGATTCATTTACTCTTACTCCGGAAAAAGTTTTTTCAACAGATCAAGCATCACCCCGCCGTCCACCCGGTTGTAAACCTTGCCGTCAACAATGACGTTCGGGCCTTCCGAGCAACACCCCGCGCACAATCCGCCGGCAAGATCGACATCCACGTCGTCTTTCAGCCCGTGTTCCTCCAGGTATTTTTCGGCAATCTCCACGTTGCGGGCGTTCCCCCGTGAAAAGCAGGAACTGCCGATACAAATTATGATTTGAGGTTTTCCTGTCATGGTTTCACTCTCCGGAAACGGTTCCGCGCCCGGAGCGGGCGCGGAACTCTATTTCGTATATGAAGGATACGGTTTATTTATTTGCCGTAGTAAGCCTTCAGGTACAGTTCCTTGATTTCGGAGATCAGCGGATAGCGCGGGTTGGCGCCGGTGCACTGATCGTCGAAAGCCTTTTCCGACAGCTCGTCGACCTTGGCCAGGAAGTCCTTTTCCGGGATGCCGAGTTCCTTGATGCTGGCGGGAATGTCAAGTTCAGCCTTGAGTTTTTCCACTGCGGCGATCAGGGCCTCGACCCGTTCTTCGGGGGTCATTTTGTCCGTGGTCAGCTTGAGGAAGTCGGCGATCATGGCGTAACGTTCCTTGGCTTCCGGGCATTTGTACTGGGAGAACGTCCCCTGACGGGTCGGCTTGCTGGTGCCGTTGAACCGGATCACATGCCCGATCAGCAGGGCATTCGCCAGACCGTGCGGCACATGGAACTCCGCGCCGAGCT
>CALABZ010000019.1 GCA_937888615.1 uncultured Lentisphaeria bacterium
CGTTTTTCCCAATTCACGACTGTCGACAGGTTCGGCCGCATGGTGCGGGCGGCATCAAGAACCTGCGTTTGGGAGATAACCGCGCGGACATGGTGGCCGAAGGGAATCAATTATCTGTGAATGCCCTGAAACCGTTCACGCTGTTTTTTGACGAAGTGGAGTATCCGTGCCCGGCCGGAGCAAGCATCATTTACCTGAAACACTGATACCGTCTCTGTGCAATGGTTCGAGGTGAATCGTGGCGTCGATGCCGAGTTCACGTTCAATCGCTTTTTCAATTTTCTGGGCATATTCGTGGGCTTCCGACAACGGCAGATCGCCCGACATCCGGACATGAAAACTCAATTCCGAATGAATCCCGTATTGATGGAGGTGAAAATGGTGCGCACAAACATCGCTCCGCATGATATCCCGCGAAATACCGATGATCCGGTTTTCCAGTTCCGGCGATATCTCCGTGCCGAGAATCTGGTCCCAGACTTCACGAATCACCCCGAATGCCGCATAAGCGATAATCAGCGCCACCACCAATGTCAGCAATCCGTCCATATACGGCCACGATCCGCCGAAAAGCATCCCCACCAACAGGATGATTGAACTGATAGCGTCACTGCGGTGATGCCAGCCGTCGGCTTTCAAAGACTGCAATCCGCTCTGCCGGGCGGCCCGAAACGCATACTGCGCCATCGCTTCTTTGACGGCGATCGACACCAACATGGCGATCACCCCCATTTTCCCGTAAACCGTCACCTGCGGATGACAGAGTTTTCCAATTCCGACCACGCCGAATTCGAACGCCACCATCAGCAGCATAATCCCGATGACCAACGCCGTAACCAGTTCGGCGCGACCGTGTCCGAAAGGATGTTTCTTATCAGCCGGTCGACCGGCGATCTTCACCCCAATCAGCAGAATAACCGACGAGAGCGAGTCCGAAAGCGTATGCCACGCATCCGCGACAATCGCCATCGAACCGACCATGATCCCAACCCACAGCTTATAACCGAACAACAGCAGATTCCCGACAATGGAAATCCACCCCTGAAGCTGTGCACAATGTAATTTTTCCGGACTTGAGCTCATTTTCACCTCGAGACTTAATAACGACGATTCCGCTGGCCCGCTTCCGCCGGACGGCAGATTTTCAGGACCAATTGTTCAAGCACCATCCGCGATTCACCGCCGCCGGACACCAGCGCCCGGTTGGCCTGAAGGATATAATCCAGAATTTGCGCCAATTCAGACGGGCTGAAATCCAATGCCTTGCGGCAAACCATGAACGCACGATACGGATGCAGGCCCGCCAGATAATTGCCGGGGTAATCTTCCTTGCGAATGGAGTCAAAAAACGATTTGCCGACACTATTCTTCACCCCGAGCTCGGCAGCGGCACAGCGTACCTTGATCAATTCCTGGAAACCGCGCACCGCGCCGGAAAGCAGATTCAGCTCCATGCCTCCCCCGCTCTCGCGCTGGGCCTTCATCTGTTCAATCAGGGTATCAATGAGCTCCAGGGCTCCGACGGCGTTGCGCTCAAGCAAAGCATTGCTGAACTCATACCCCAGTGCTTCCGGGGTGCGGCTGCAAACCGCCCGGCAATCGGCCATCGTGATCGCTTCACGGTCGCCGGTGTAACAGGCCACCTTTTCGACTTCGTTGATCAGCCTGCCGGTGTCGGTACCGACGGTGGCGACCAGGAACTCAATGGACCGGAAATCAATCTTCTTGCCCAGTTTGGCGCATATGGAACGGATTTTCTCGGTCTGGCTCTCGGCATACCCTTTTTTGTCCTTGTCTTCCAGCCGGGCCTTTTTGTAAAAGTTGATTTCAGCACCGGACACGGCTTTACAGCTCTTGAAAAAAGCCTTGCGCTGGTCGATGTCGGGGCCGTCCACCACCAGCGTTACATCCTCCGGCAGGCCGTCTTTCATAAAGGCGATCCATTCGGAAGCGACTTGGCCGAGCGGAGTTTTGGCCCCCGCTTCCTGGAGTTTGTCAAAATAGTTGAAATGCTTGAACCAGATTTTCTTGTCAGCAGTCAAAAATGGCGGCGTCCGCAGCGCATTGAGCAAATCGGCCACAATATTTTCGGGTTTGCGGGTGGTGTCGTCGGTGTCGCCGGCAATGATTTCAAGCTCGGGACATTGCTCCGGTTCACCGCCGCAGAGGGAAACGACAAGTTCACGCGCGGCGGTTTTCACCGCCACGTCGTCATCGCCGCTGAATAAATAAAAACGACCCATATTCGACTCAGTCTATGCCGGGAATGAAACTTTCTTTGCCCTTGAACGACGCGATCGTTTCGGTCAAAATGCCGATCGCGCCTTCGACGTCACGCAGGTCGCAGATTTCCACCGGCGAGTGCATATAACGGTTCGGAATACTGACCAACGCGGTCGCCACGCCCGCCCGCGACAACTGAATCTGGGCGGTATCGGTGCCGCCGCTGGCGCGATGCGCCACCGTTTCCTGATACTTGATCTTGTGCTTGTCGGCGGCTTTGCGCATGATCCGGCCGAGGACGATATTGTTGTCGGCGCTGTTGGTGAGTTCCGGGCCTTCGCCGAGCTTGATTTCGCCGAGCAGTTTCTTTTGCACGTCCGGAATGTCGGTGGTGAAGCCGACGTCAACCGCGAAACCGACCTTCGGCGCCACCGCGAAACTGCTGGTGATCGCGCCGCGAAGCCCGAGTTCCTCCTGCACCGTACCGACGCAGTAAACGCCGACCTTCAGCTTGCGTTTGGAGAGCTCACGAAGGGTTTCGGCCACCACGAACGCGCCGATTTTGTCATCCATCCCTTTGGACATGATCCGGTGATCGCCCATGCGCCTGAAGTTGCTGGGAAACGCCACCGGATCGCCCACTTTGACGATTTTGGCCGCATCTTCGCGGTCGGCCGCGCCGATATCGATCCACAGATCGCTCAATTCCGGCGGAATATCGCGTTCCTTCGGCGTACACAGGTGGATCGGTTTCTTGCCGATCACGCCGCGAACGCGCCCGGAAGCGGTCAGTACCTCGACTTCAAGTCCCGGAACGGTCAGCTTGTCGATGCCGCCGTTGGCACGGAAGTACAACAGCCCTTCTTCGGAAATATAAACGACCTGAAAACCGATTTCATCGTAATGCCCGGCCAGCATGACCCGGAATTCCGCTTTCGGATTCAACACGCCAAAGGTACTGCCCATCACATCGGTGTAAACTTCATCGGCGAATTTGGAGAGATATTCGCGGTAAACTGCGGCGGTTTCGACTTCGTATCCGGACGGCCCGGAGCACAGCATCAATTTCTCCAGAAATTTCAAACTTGTAGCACTCAGCATGATTTCACCTCATTATTGCAATTGCTTTCATATTCTTCATAACGTGCCGCTGTTTTGCGAATTTTCAAATCTTATTCGGAAATATTTTTGCGGCGGAGCGACTTTTTCGCCCCTTGTTTTTTCTTGCGGTCCAGCCGTTTCTCGATCGCCCCCCGGCCCGGCTTGGTGGGACGGCGCTTGCGCGGCACCACCAGCGCCCCGCGAATAATCGCGCCGAGACGTTCGCGCGCTTCCTCGCGGTTCAGCAACTGGCTGCGGTGGATGCGGCTCTCCACAAACAGCGTCCCGTCCCCGGTAAGCCTGCCGGACAACCGTTCCAGCAGACGCGCTTTCAGTTCATCCGGGAACACCCGGGAATCCGCCGGTTTCCAGCCGATGCGGACCGCCGACGAAACTTTGTTGACATTCTGCCCGCCGGGACCGGAAGAAAGGAAAAAATCCTCCGTCAATTCATCCGGCGGGATCGTGATACGTGAGTTGATAATTATGGACATTTGGCCGGGTATTTCCAGTATTCGGTGATGATCTTGCGCATGCCGTCACGCGCGGTATTGTTCTTCGGAGCAAAAACACTGCTGTAGGAGAAAAAACACGAGCCCTGGATCTCCGGATGCCTGCCGTTGTAACGAAGCTGGTTGGGAATCTCCAGGTAATTCCGCCAGGTCCCGGAATCCCCCATCTTATACGCCGCATGACCGATATAAAGCCTGGTACCGGTGTCTTGAACAACATTCACCCACCAGTCGGCCAACGCCGCGTAAGCCGCCTTCTCGTGATCGAACGGCCAGTAAATCTGCGGCACGATATAATCAATCCAACCGCGCCGAGCCCATTTGCGCGTGTCGGCGAACTGGGCAAAATAAGATTGGGTGCCATCGGTCAGGGAGCCTTTCCGGTGCGATTTGCAGTTGGCCCAGATGCCGAACGGGCTGACCCCGAATTCAACATTGCGGTGATAGCGCCGGTTATAAGCCCGTATGGTGTCGGAAACGCTCTTTATCGCGTTATCGACATTGACCCGGCGCCAGTCGTCCAATGCCAAACGACCCGGATTGTTCCGGCGAAATGTCGTGCTATCGGCCCCCCCCACCTCTTTGTACGGATAAAAATAGTCATCGAAATGAATCGCGTCAACATCGTAATTGCCAATAATCTCCTCCACCGTGTCGGTAATGAAGCGAACCACCTCCGGCTCCCCCGGATTCAGGATCAGCAGTTGGTTCCTGCCGGACGGGATCGACAACACCAGTTCGGGCCGACGGCGGGCGAAGTTCTGCGGGCTCAACGTCTTCAGGTAAGCCGCCTTGCTTAGAGAGGTTTCCGAGGTCACCCGATAAGGGTTCAGCCAGGCATGGAATTGCATGCCGCGCTTGTGAGTTTCGTCGATCATAAAGCGCAGCGGGTCAAAACTCCCCAGCCCTTTGCCTTCCGTCCCCGTCAGGAAGCGCGACCACGGATTCAATTTCGACGGATAAAACGCATCGCTGGTCGGACGTACCTGGAAGATCACCGTATTGAAATTGGCCCGACGCAGGTTCTCCACCAATTGAATGAAATTTTTTTTGAACGCCGCCGCATTCACGTTTGCCGGAAAGTCAATATTTTTTACCGTCGCCACCCAGATTCCCCGCATCTCCGTATTGCTCGGCCGGTAACGTCCCGGTATCATTACCTTTTCTTTAGACAAGGCCCCCGCATACGGAATCGGCTTCCCCGTCCGAAAGTCCGTCAAATACTCATATTTGACCTGCCCCCGCCCGGTCATGAACGCAAAAAACGACAGAATGAACAAAAATCCTTTCATTGGAGCCTCCCGGGGATTTCGCTTTGCAAGCGACCAGCGCGGGTACGACCCGCTGCGACTGACTGCTGGATCACGTGCGGGCACGGCCCGCTGCGAAGTTCTTTTTGTTCCGATCTTTGCTGATAAGGCAACGTCACGATCCGTGGAGCTTCTTGGAGGAGGGGTGCAGGGGGGAACCTTGAAGCGTCAAGGTTTCCCCTGCGAAATAATATATTTCCCCCGCAAGTCCAGTCGCAGCGGCACGCTGCCGCACGCGGTCCAGCGGCGGAACGCTGGTCGCTCGTAGAGCGAAATCCCATTCTCAGCATATCGAACCGTCCTCGGATTATAGGCGAAAAAACCGTCAAAGGACCATTTTTACGCCCGGTATGGCGTTGAAGGCGGCTGAGATGTCTTCCATGAATTTGCGATCGGGAAAAGTGACCGTGACCAGATAGCTGACATATTTGCCGCCGGCGGATTCATTGCCGATGTTCAACGGATTAGCGACCTTGAATTCTTCCAGCACCTGGCGGATGCGACGAACCACTTCGGGATGGGCGGCATTTTCGGTAATAATCCGATAATGCCAGTCCACAGGATATTCAAGTGTTTTACCCTCGAACATCAGAACGCCACCCCCATATTGAAGTGGAAGCGCAGGGTACTTTTCACGTAATCCTGATCATTCAGGATCGGGTACGCCAGGTCGAGTTTGATCGGCGCGTTGAAATACGGAACTTTAAGGCGCAGACCGTAACCGGCGCCGACGTTGAACTTATTGAAATCATAGCGGTAGGAGGCGGACCAGACGTTACCGGCATCGACAAATACCGCACCGCGGATAAAGCTCCAGATCGGGTGCGTCACTTCGGCGGTCAGCAACAGCATGGAGTTACCGCCGACTTCGTGGCCATTGCAGTCGGTCGGGCTGACTTCACGGTACGGGAAACCGCGGATGGTGTCGCCGCCGCCCAGGAAGTAGCGTTCAAACACCGGAATGTCATCCTTGTAATTGAACCCGGACACGGTCCCGATCTTGCCGCCGACATGGGTGACGATCGCTTTTTCGAAAAATGAATAATAATAGCTCGCCTTGGCCTCGACCCGATAGTAGTTGTCGCTGGACCCGAGCACGCGGGGCGTGACCGACGAAAATGCGTTCAGGTAATAGCCCGAGGTCGGTTCCATGAGGTTGTCGCGAGTGTCGCGGGTAAGGGAGATCGACGGCTGGCTGACCCGCCAGTTCCCCTGCAGGTCCCGCATCTCCTGCGACTGGTCGCTGGAAACCTTGTATACCCGCACGTATTCGATCTTGTAACCGGCAGTCACCGAGGTGAAATCGTCGAAAATCCGCTTGGTCAGCGAGAATTTGCCGCCGCCGCGCTGTTCGTTCCAATACTGGTATTCGAATTCATTCCAGTAACCGGACATATCCAACCGCAACGGAATTCCGAGGAGCCACGGTTCGCTGAAGTCCACGTTGAAGCCCATGCGCTCAATACCGAACAGGCCCTGGATACGGAAGCGCTGACCGCCGCCGTAGAACCAGTTTTTCGGGTCGCTGATGTCAAAGTTGGAGTTGCTGACTTCGACCATACCGACCAGGCTGTCTTCGGACGAATAACCGCCGCCGATCTTAAAGGTGAACGTTTCTTTTTCTTCGACGTCAAAAGTCACATCTTTCTTGCCGATCTGGTCGGTGTTTACCGACACGGCTTCGACACTCTTGAAGTAACCGGTCCCCATCAGGCGTTCTTTGCTGGCCTCGATACGGTTATTGTCGAGCGGATCGTCCGGCTGGATCACGAGTTCACGGAGGATAACGGGGGTTTTGGTCTTTTTATTGCCGACGACATAGACCTCGCCGACCTCGTACTTGCGTCCTTCGTAAACGATGAACTTCAGGTTCACCGTCTTGTTTTGAAAGTCCGGAATGCGTTCGGCGGAACAGGCTACGTCGGCATAACCGAGTGTCTGGTAGAGTCCGGTGATTTCCTTGTTGCTGGCTTGTTCCTCGCGATTATCGAAAACCTGTCCTTTTTTGAGCTTAATCAGCCCCAGAAGCTGTTCCGTGTCGAAAACATGGTTGCCCTCGATGGAAATATCGCCGACCTTGTAGGGTTCCCCTTCGTAGAGCTTGTAGTTGATATCGACATATTCGGGATCGCCGGTTTGAGGGGTGACGGTCACGTCCTCGACTTTAAAGTCAAGATAGCCCTTGTTCAGGTAGAGTTCACGAAGGCGGGCCTTGTCGTTATTGATTTCGGCGGGGTCGAAAAGCCCGACCTCAAAGAAACGGCTGAGGAGCGACCAGCGGTTGGCCAATACATCTTTCAAGGTCATGGAGGAGTAGACGGTATTGCCCTCGAAGGTAACATGGTCCACTTTCAGCCGCAAATTTTCGGTGATCTGAAAAATCACATCGACCCGGCCGTCTTCAAGGGTTTTGATTTCGGGAACCACCTGGGCTTCGTTATACCCTTTCTCCTTGTAGAATTCGCGCAATTTGCGAGCGCTTTCACGGAGTTGATTGTCGTTCATTGGCTGGTCGGCGTTCAGTGACACGTTGCGCATAAGTTCGTAGGAATCGAACTTGACATTACCGACGACATAAACGTTTTTGATAGTAGGGCGGGCCACGGTTTTGATGGTGACGTCGACCTTGCCGTCGCCGGCTTCCTTGGTTTCGGTGAGCACGTCCGCGAAATAACCGGTCTCGTAGAGACGTTTAATATCGGAGTTCAGGACATTTTCATCGAACACGCCTCCGGGCTTAAGCTGAAGATTGAATCGGATCAGTTCTTCGGAAAGCTTGCTTTTTCCTTCCTGCACGATGTTGATTTTGCCGATTTCGGCCGCCGACACCCCGCAAAAAAGAACCATCATCAGGGTCAGCACCAGCGCCGTTATCCGCTTTCGTATTGCTGTGAGCGGCATTTTAACTCCTTGTGTCAATATAATTTTCAGCTAATATAAACCGCGGAAATCACTTTTTCCATCGCAAAAATGAAAAATAACCCCTATTTTGCGGATATCATGCCATCAGGCAAGTTTGTAAATGCGGCCGATGTCCTGACGGACCGCCATTTTTACTTCGAGGCGCATCATCACGGCAAGGAGTTCGCCGGTCGGAATTTCGGTTTCGGCGGCAATGTCGTCGAAACTCTTCGGACCACCGCGCAAGAAGCCGATCACTTTGCTTTCGAAGGGGTCGAATTGATTGAACAGATCGTCCTCCCCGGCGGAATATTCCCCGGGTTCCTCGGCCACCACGCCCGGCCCGAAACCGGGCAGAAATTCAAATTCATTCAGCACGTCGTTGAAGCTCTCGGTCAGGCAGGCCCCTTCGCGGATCAGCTTGTGACAGCCGCGCGCCTGCGGGTTGTCCACCTGTCCGGGGACCGCGAAAACCGTCCGACCCTGATCGATCGCCGTGGTCGCGGTAATCATCGCGCCGCTGTCGATATCCGCCTCCACCACGATCACCGCCTGGCTCAAGCCCGAAACAATGCGGTTGCGCCGCGGAAACGACTGCCGGCTCACCGGAAACGTCATTGGAAATTCGGTAATCACCGCGCCGCCGTGGTCAATAATCGCCCGCGCCAACGGAATATGGTCCTGCGGATGCACTTTGGCCAGTCCCCCGCCAAGCACCGCCACGGTGATGCCGCCCGCGTCCACGGCCGCCTGATGCGCCTCCGCGTCCACGCCATAAGCAAGGCCGGAGACGACCTTCCATCCGGCATAAACGGCGCTCTCCGATAGCAGTTTGGCCATTGCGCGCCCATAGCGGGTGACGCGGCGGGAGCCGACCACGGCGACGGTCCGCGCGTCGAATTCCGGCAGGTTGCCGCGCACGTACAGGCACAACGGGGGGTCGGGAATATGACGCAAAACTTCCGGATAATCATAATCGTCGCGGGTGATGATGCGGGCGCCGCCGCGTTCGGTCAATTCCAGTTCCAGCGGCAGATTGGTTTCGCTCTGCCAGTCGGCAAGCTTGGCGGCCAGCGCGGACGGAATGCCGCGGACCGCGGCGATCTCCCCGGCGCTCCGCTCAAGGATAGCCGCCGCCGAACCGAATTCACGGATCAGCGCCTGTACGCGCTGGGAACCGATGCCCGGCAACAGGTTCAGGACGATATATGCTTCGCGGTCAGTCACAACAGCTCCTGATCGCCTCCAGAATGGCTTCGTCTGAGAAATCGTTGAAAAGCTCTACTTTGCCAAGTTCGACCGGCAGTACCAGCGTCAGCTTGCCGTGTGCTTTTTTCTTGTCATGATGCATGGCTGCAAGGATATCCTCCGCTTTGAAACCGCCGATGCGGAACGGCAGTCCGGCGGCCAGCAGCAGATCATTCTGGCGTTTCTCGTCTTCTTTGCTCCACAAGCCGTTGCGGACGCTCATGGCGGCGGCCATGCCCATGCCGATGGCAACCCCCTCGCCGTGACTGAGTTTGAACTCGGACAACAGCTCAATCGCGTGGCCGAAGGTATGGCCGTAATTCAGGATGGCGCGGCGGCCCTGTTCCGTTTCGTCCTCGCTGACGACCTCGGCTTTCAGGTGGCAACAGTGGGCAATGACGTCCGGGGTGATTTCACCTTTGCTCTTTTCCAGATCGGTAAAGAAAACGTAATCCATGATCACGCCGTATTTGATGACTTCCGCCAATCCGTTGCGTTTCTCAAAAGCCGGCAGGGTATTGAGCACTTCCGGGTCGATAATCACCATTTCGGGCTGATAAAACGCTCCGATCAGGTTTTTGCCTTCCGGCAGGTCGGCGCCGGTTTTGCCGCCGACGCTGGAATCCACCATCGCCAACAGCGAAGTCGGCACCTGGCAGAACCCGATCCCACGCATATAAATAGCCGCCGCGAAACCGGCCAGGTCGCCGGTCACGCCGCCGCCCAGCCCTACAATCAACGATTTTCGTTCAAGCCCGGCCTGAGCCGCCGTCCGGCAGATGCCGCCGACGGTTTCGAGGGTCTTGTTTTTCTCGCCGGGTTCGATGATATGGGAAATGGGGTTGGCGCCGCATTCTTTCAGGCGGGCCATGACCTTGTCGAGATAGAGCGCGGCGACATTGTGGTCGGCCACCACCAGACATTTGCGGTCCTTGCGCATCTGCAGCTTCATCGAGTCCAGAACGCCCGGACGGATAACGATATCATAAGAGCGCTTTCCCAGCTCCATGCGTACTTTGGTCATAGATCCTCCAGTCGGTATTCGTTTCTCCCCGGAAATGATAAATCCGCCCCGCGGGTGGCAACGACGAATTTTCCGGAAATCCTCTCATAAAAATATTGCACAATCGCCATTTCTGCAACCCGTTAATCGGCTTATTTCACGGAAAAATGAGCCTTCGGGGCGGCGGAGGACGGATTTTTCATTGAAAAACCGGGGGAAGCGGCTATATTGCATCATTTCAGGACGATGACTCTATGATTTTAAAATTCGCAATTAATATCCTGTTCGGAGCGGTTATCGGCGCATTCACCAACGCATTGGCGATCCACCATATTTTCCGTTATATTCTGCCGCGCAGAAAGGCCGAAGTGGCCGGTTCGGTGCGCGAAGTCGTGGCCAACGAACTTTTCAGTATCGACAAGATCGTGGCGCGCTTCGACGACGCCGCCGTTCACGACCAGATTTCCCGCAACATCAGCGAATGGATCGACGAAATATGCACCCGCGACCTGCCCTGTATCAATGAATTGAGCCGCAACCACCTGCCCGATGTGGAAAAATTCAGCCGCACCCTCCGCCATATCGTCGTCGAAGAAGTCATGTCGCAATTCGGCAGCATCCATTTCCGCGACGACATCCTGCGCCCGTTCGTCGCCGCCCGCTGGCAGGAACTCCAGTCCCGGAACCCGCTGGAACTGCTGCCGCAACTGGAACAGGAAATTTCCTCGGCGGTCATCCCCATGCTCGACAAAACCCTCTCCTCGCCGCTCTTCCGGGCCCGTCTCAGCATGACCATCGGCAACATCCTGACCGAGAAATTCGACGCCCGCAAAAGTCTGGACGAACAACTTCCCCACGCGGTCCGCGAAGCAATCCTCGACCTGATCGGCAGTCAATCGCGTTTCGTCGTCGAACGCCTCGCCGACGCGGTGGAAGAGCCCGAATTCCAGCAAACCATCGCCGACACGGTCTGCAACGCCGTTCACGCCCATCTCGCGGCGCGCGGCGGCATCATGGGCCGGATCAAGCAGCTCGGCGCGCAAATGCTCGGCATCGACAGCGACATCCGCGACGTTTGCGCCAATTTGCCGCAGACCATTCGCGAACACTTCCTCGCCCCCGCTTCGCAGGAACACGTCCGCCAGGCCCTGCTGAAAATCGGCCGCGAATTTATGCGCAAGGACTGGCGCCAGGTGCTGAACAACCCCTCGCCGCGCCAGATTCGCCAATTGATTTACATGGGACTGAACACCACGCTGGACAACCGTTCCGCTGTCAACGCCTTTCACGAACTGGCCGTGGACGGCATCGACAAACTGCTGCGCCGCCCGCTCGGCGAAATCAGCGGCATCAACGCCGGCGGGCAAACACTCGACCAGGTGACCGACGCACTCCACCGGATTCTGTCGGGAGCGGAAATGCGGCGGATCCTCGGCGACCGGGTCCGCGAATTCATCGACAGCGCCCGTGAAATGCCCCTCGGCCGCCTCCAGCGCTTCGTTTCACCCGAAGCCCGGCAGCGCATGACCGAGCTCGGCGTTCAGGAGGTCCGCACCATCGTGATTCAACGCCTCCATGACTTCACCGAACAGACCGGACTATGGAACATCATATCCGAATCGATACAATCCTACGACAACCGGGAACTGGAAAGCATGATCCGCCGGATCGCCAACCGGGAACTGCGTTGGGTCACCTGGCTCGGCGGCATCCTCGGCGCCATCATCGGCATCATTCAGACCCTCATTACCCTGATCTGGAATTATGGCTAAATTAAGTTTATTCAAAAGTTTCGCCCGTTACTACCTGCCCCACAAAACATTGGTGGCCCTCGATATCGGCAGCTCCCTGATGCGCGCCATCCTGGCCTCGGTCGTCCCCTACGGCATCAAGCTCCTCCTGGACAAGTACCTGCCGGAGGGCGACCTGAAACGCATCCTGATCGCGGGAGCGATCATCATGGTGCTGACGGTCCTCATGGGGGCGTTTTCCTATATCAACGTGCGCTGGGGTCACGTGCTGGGAGTGCGGATGGAGGCGGACATGCGGATGGATATCTTCACCCATCTCCAGAAATTGTCGTTCAACTACTTCGACCGCACCAAGACCGGCCATATCATGTCGCGTATTTCCAACGACCTGACCAATATCGCCGAGGCCGCCCACCACGGACCGGAAGACCTGCTGATGTCCACGCTGACGCTGATCGGCGCTTTCGCCTTCATGTTCTATATCAACCCCGTTTTCGCCGCGCTATGCCTGATCCCGCTGCCGCTGATCGTCGGCTGGGGCCTGATCTTTCAGGGACGCATGTTCCGCGGTTTCCGATTGGTGCGCAAGAAAGTGGCCGACATCAACAGCAGCGTGGAAAACTCCATCCAAGGCATCCGCGAGGTCAAATCCTTCGCCAATGAAGACCTCGAAATCGACAAATTCCATGCCGCCAACAGCAAATTCGTCCGCGCTCGCGAGGACGTTTATATCGCCATGGCGGGGTTCCACTCCGGGATTCAGGTGCTGGTGCAGAGTTATTCGATCCTGATCGTCTGCGGCGGGGCGGTGATGGTGTATTTCGGCCGGGCGGTGGTGTCCGACATCATCACGTTCTACATTTACAGCCAGTTCATCGCCAAGCCGATCTTCCAGTTCTGCGGCTTTATCGAGCAATTCCAGCAGGGGGCGTCCGCTTTT
Source organism: uncultured Lentisphaeria bacterium (assembly GCA_937888615.1). Taxonomy (GTDB): domain Bacteria; phylum Verrucomicrobiota; class Lentisphaeria; order Victivallales; family Victivallaceae; genus UBA5239. The sequence continues at coordinate 12,990 of CALABZ010000019.1, forward strand.
GAACGCTTTATCGAGGTCATGTCCGAAGAACCGGACATCAAGGACCCCGCCAAGCCGCGCAACCCGAAAACCGTGACCGGCGGCATCGCCGTCGAAAACCTCTATTTCCGCTATCAAACCTCGCCGGAAAACGAATGGGTGTTGAAAAACATCAACCTGAACATCTCCGCCGGCAAAAAGATCGCCCTGGTCGGCGAGTCCGGCGCGGGCAAATCCACCCTCGCCTCGATGATCCCGCGTTTCTACGAGGCCGTAAAAGGGCAAATATGCATCGACGGCATCAACATCATGGAACTGGGGCAGGGGTTCATCCGTTCCAACATCGGCATCGTCCAGCAGCAGCCATTTCTTTTTGACTCAACAATCCGGGAAAACATCCTGTTCGGCCGCCCCGACGCCGATGACGCGGAGGTCATGAAGGCCGCCGCCGACGCCAATATCGCCGACTTCATCGACAGCCTGCCGAACAAGCTCGACACCGAGGTGGGCGAGCACGGCGTGAAGCTCTCCGGCGGACAACGCCAGCGCATTGCCATCGCCCGGGTATTCCTGAAAAATCCGCCGATCCTGATTTTCGACGAAGCCACCTCGTCACTCGACAATGAGAGCGAGGAGCTGATCCGCGATGCGATGGAGCGCCTCTGCCGCGACCGCACCACCATCATCATCGCCCACCGCCTCTCCACGGTGAAAAACGCCGATTATACCTACGTCATGCGTCAGGGCGAAGTTGTCGAACAGGGTACGCACGCCGAACTCCTCGAACAGAACGGCTACTACTTCCACCTCTATTCCCTGAATACATTTTAGGCGAACCGAAGCCATGAGGTTCCGGTCCGCCTGTTATTTTTTCAGACTGTCTGAACGTTACTTATTGCCAACGGCAAGACCGTTTTCGGTCATGAAGCGGTAACTCTGCTCAATGGCGGTCATCATGTCGATATTGCAATAGTCCAGTTCGACGATGATCGCTTTTGCCGATTCCGGCGCATTGGCCACCAGTTCCCGGATCGGGAGCGTCCCGGTACCGAGCGGCATCAGGTCGACTTTGCGGTCCAGGATGCCGTTGACCATCTGCTTGCCGCCCACGTCCTGCTTGCAGACACCGTCCTTCATGTGCATGGAAATGGTATCGGCGGCGAAGATCTTCAGCATTTCCACCGCGTCCTCATGGCCGAGGTTGGTGGACCAGAAACAGTCGATCTGATATTTAAGGCCGGGGGTCATTTCCTTGTAGATTTCATATTTGAGCTTGCCATCAAGACGCTGGAATTCGAAATCGTGATTGTGCTGGTACAGCGTGAAGCCGTTGCGCTTCAGGACTTCCATCATGGCGTTGGTGTTGTCGGCGGTCTTTTTGATCGCATCCATGTCCTTGAAGTCGTCCGGGCCGTAACCGCAAACCACGCTGTCGAGGCCGATGATCGAGGCCACTTCCATGACTTCGCCGAGAACCTTCGGGTTACGGGCCCACGGCGAATGCGAGGATACGATGCCAAGACCGAGATCGGTGATCATTTTCTTGAATTCGGACGGACGGAGATTCCAGAACCCGGCCGGTTCCACATACTTATAACCGATGTCGGCAACTTTTTTCAGGACGGCGGGAAAATCCTCCGACGCGAGATCGCGGAGCGAGTAGAGCTGAACCCCTAACGGTTTGACCATGATACAGATTCCTTCTGTTACATTAAGCCGGTGATTGACGAAAAATATCGGCTTTACTATAGTATACAGCCGCAACAGGAATCGGCAATTGTCAAAATTTATGATTATTTGACCGGAAGTATCAAATTCACCGCATCGTCGCCGAAACCCCGGATTTAAGGGTTCAACCTGGCGCGGAGGAAATGGACGGCGCGGGCGATTTCGGCGTCAGGATCGTCGCCGACCTCGCGTTCAATCGTCAGAAAACCGTCGAAACCGGTGTCGCGCAGCGCTTTCAGATAAGCGTCCCAGTCCACCTGTCCCTTGCCCAGCTCGACCTCGCGAAAAAGTTCCCCGGTACGGGCCACCAGCGCCTCGAAACCACCCTCGGCAAAGGCGTCATACACTTCCTTCGGGTCACAGTCGCGCAGGTGGATTCCATCCTTGGCGTGGGTGTGGACGATGCATCCGGCCAAGGTACGGACGGCCTCGGCGGCATTGCAGTTCAGGACCATTTCCAGGTTGGCGGGGTCCATGTTCACCGCCACGCCGGGGCTTCCGACGTCGATCAGGAACTGCTTCAACTGCTCCGGGGTTTCCGGTCCGGTTTCAATGGCCAGGGTCATGCCGTTGGTCACGGCCATGCGCCCAACCTCCTGCATCGCCTTTACAACCTCAGCATAAATGGCGGAACCGCGATCCGCCGGAACTACCCCGATATGGGTGGTCAGCACGCCGGTTTCGAAAATTTGCGAACGCTCCATGATCCGGCGGGTTTTCTCCAGCCGCGCCGGGTTGCCCGCCGGGTCGGTGAATCCGTGTCCGCCGAGGTCCGCGCAGACGGCGGCGAACTCCAGGCCGTAACCGTCGGCCAGCTTCTTCAATTCTTTCAAACGGCTGTCCGGTTCGTTCAACATGTCGAAATATTTACTCAATGCGTAAATCTGGACGCCGGAAACGCCGAGTTTATGGGCCTTGCGGAAGCCTTCCTCCAGCGGACACCGGAACATTTCTACAATCACGCCGATTTTCATGGGAACTCTCCTGTTTTACTGAAAGGTTCTGTCAAATCAAGTATACAGCGCAATCGTGAAATTTCAAACATTGTTTAAAAAATCGTTATATTTTTAAAAAAGTTTAAAGAAATTCAAATCCATCCCTTGCTTTTCCGGCAAAAACCAGTATAATATCCCCTATGAAAAAGAACAGCAATACAACTTTGGAAATGTTGGCCGAAAAACTGGGCCTGTCAAAAGGCACGGTTTCCCTGGCACTGAACGGCAAACCCGGCGTCAACCCCCGTACCCGTGAGCTGGTGCTCAAATGCGCCTCGGAAATGAACTACAAGAGCTATTCGGAACCGCGCCTGACCCGCCAGGTCGGCGTAATCCTGCAGCGCCCGACCAGTTCATTCATCAGCGAAATCCTCGAAGGGATCGAAAACGCCGCCGGTGAACTCGACTACGACCTGATCGTTCACACTCTCGGAGGCAAATATTTCAAGACCGAACAGTTCCTGAAACGCATCCTCGGCCGCGTGGACGGAATAATCACCCATCTCGGGCTGTTGAACGAGAAAATGCAGCCGATGATCGAAGAAGCCGGAATCCCAGTCGTCTGCCTGGCCCCGGAAACAGATGGCGACATCCCGACCATTTCAGTGAACCACCGCAAATCCTGTGAACAGGTGATCCGCCACCTGGCGGATCTGGGGCACCGCCGCATCGTTTACTGCCACGGTCTTTCGCGCTACAGCGACCTCCGGCTCGGCTACAGCAGGGCCGCGGCGGAAGAACACGGCATGGAAATCGTCCAATGCCCCATCGAAAGCGAAACCATACCGGAAAAGGCATATTATAATTTTTCGAAATTCATGACGGAAGAACACGATTTCACCGCCGTGGTGTGCGCCAGCGACTTCATCGCCGGAGGCGTCCTGCAAGTGCTTAACGATGCCGGAATCCGGGTGCCGCAGGACATGTCGCTGGTCGGGTTCGACGGCCTCAGCTGGACCAAACTGCTGACCCCGCCGCTGACCACGGTGCAGCAGCCGCTTGCGGAACAGGGCGAAGCCGCCATGCATCTGTTGTCGGAACGCATTCTGGGCAATGACGTCGATCATTATATTCTCGATTCGACGTTCATCATACGAAATTCAACAGCAAAGGTGAAATCATGAAAAAGATCGGTTTTATCGATTTATTTATTGACGAATGGCACGCCAACAACTATCCCGCCTGGATTCGCGGCGACAAACGCGCTCCCGAATTCGAACTTCACATGGCTTATGAGGAAGCTCCGAACCCGAAAGGAATCCCCCTGACCCAGTGGTGTGAAAAATTCAACTGCAAACCCGCCCGCTCCATCGAAGAATTGATCGAAGCCTGCGACGCCATCTGTGTGCTGGCCCCCTCCAACCCCGAAACCCACGAAAGACTCGCCGAACTGCCCCTGAAAAGCGGCAAGCCCGTCTATATCGACAAACCGTTCGCCCCGAACCGGGCCGCCGCCGAACACATGTTCGCCCTGGCCGAACGCCACCGCACCCCGATGTTTTCCTCGTCGGCCCTGCGCTTCGGCGACCAGCTCCTCGAACGCGTCGCGAAAAACACCTCCAACCCGGCGAACGCGGTCATCACCTGGGGCGGCGGCGGCAATTTCCCGGAATACGCCATTCATCAGCTCGAAATGATCACGGCCACCCTCGGCACCGGAGCCCGCCGCATCATGTATTACGGCAACGGCGCCACCGATATGGCGGCAATTGAATTCAATGACGAGCGCCGCGCATCGCTGACCCGCGACAAGCTTGGCTTCGGCGCAATCATCTGCGGCAGTGAAAACTCCGAAGTCATTCCCGAAATGGCCCATACTTTCGAAAACCTCATTTCCGCGATTCTGGATTTCTTCGCCGGCGCCAAGGCCCCGGTGGACCCCGCGCAGACCATCGAAATCGCCGCCATGCTCGACACCGTCATCCGCGCCTCGAAAGAACCCGGCAAATGGCTGGAGCTTTAAGGATTTACTGATATGTCCAAAGGAATCATCATCGCAGGGGCCGGTCGCGGCCTGCTTTTCGCCCGGCTGATCGCGGCGGCAAACCCGGTTACACGGGCGCGTTCCGTGGAGAACTGTCTGGAGTGGACCCAGATCACCTCCTCCACCGGGATGCACGCGATCGACCGTCATGTCGCGGCAATTGTCGATATCAACGCCAAAAACCACCCCGCCATCCGTCGCGAACTTGACGCCTGCGGCCTGAGTGATACGGTCATCCACCTCACGCTCGAACAAGCTCTGTCGGCAATCCCGCCGGAACAGGCCGACACCGTCATGATCGTCACCCCCAATGCCACTCACGCGGAACTGACCGAACTCGCCCTGCGCCACCATCGCCATGTTTTTCTGGAAAAGCCGATCGCAACCTCATGGGACGAAGTGCGCCGGATCGCCGAAGCCGCCGCCAACGCGCCGGACCGTCTGGTTCTGCCGGGTTTTGTCCTGCGTCATTCGGCCTTTTACCGGCGCGTCAAGGAAATCTGCGTCGCCGGAAGCCTCGGCCGCATCGCCATGATTCAGGCCGATGAACGGCTCGCCCTTGAGCACAGCATCAGCTACCGCCGCGGCTGGCGCAGAAAAGTCGCCGCCACCGGCGGTTCGATGAACGAAAAATGCTCGCATGACCTCGATATTCTGTGCTGGCTCAAACAGCCGGAAGCCGTTCCGACCGCGGTATTTTCCGCCGGCGGACAATTCCTTTTCGCTTCCCGCGACGACGCCCCCGCGACCTGTCCGCAATGCAACGACCGGAGCTGTCCGTTCCGGCTGACCCCCGAAAAATTGTGCGGAGCCGAAGGCAGTTTCAAACGCGACCTCGGCGACGCCGACCGTTGCGTTTACCATACCGACGCCGATGTAAAAACCGACCAGAGCGCGACGATCCTGTTCTCCGACGGCAGTCAGGCCGTTTTCACCATGCTCATGTACAGCGGCCGTCCCGGCCGCAATCTGCTGATTCACGGGACCGAGGGCATGCTGGAGGGCGACTACGAAAGCGGCCGCATTTCCGTGCATAACTACCGTACCGGCGGCGAACTGAACTACTCAATCCCGTCCCGGCGCTGGCACGGCGGCGGCGACGCGATGATGCTGAACGATTTTTTCGACAGCATCGACCACGACTGCGTCCCGATCAGCACCCTCGCCGACGGAGCCGCCGCCACCCGTCTGGCCCTGGCCGCCGACCGCAGCGCCGAGGGAAAACGCCTGGTGGCGCTGGACGAATTCGCATGGCCCGCGAACTGTACCCGGAACTCCGGGAACAAACATACCGTCAACCAAACGATCCAAAAAGGAGAGTCTGCCATATGAATAAAAAGAAAATTAAAGTCGGCGTCGCCGGCGGCGGAGCCATCGCCCAGGCAAGCCATATCCCCGGTTATGCCGCAAACCCGAATTTCGAATTGACGGCCATCGCCGATCCGTGCGCCGAATCGCTGGCACAGGTCCGCGCCAAATGGCCGTTCAAAAAAGAATATTCCGATTACCGGGAAATGATTGAAACGGAAAAGCCGGATGTCGTTTCCGTATGCACTCCAAATAAATTTCATGCCGATATCGCAATTTTTGCACTGGAGCACGGTGCGGACGTGGTGTTGGAAAAACCAATCGCGCTTTCCATGAAAGACGGCGAGGCAATCAAGGCCGCCGCCGAACGCAACGGTAAACGCATTTTCGTCTGTTTCTCACACCGCTTCAACGACATGATCGCCGCCGCCGAAAAGGCATTGAAAGCAGATAAAATCGGCGAACCCTACATGTTTCGTGTGCGCTTCGCCCACGGCGGTCCGTGGCCGGGCTGGGCAAAAACCGACTGGTTTTATTCGCCGGAACTCGCCGGGGGCGGCGCCCTGCTTGACATGGCCGTACACGCTTTTGACCTGGTCCGCCATCTGGTCGGCGAAGTCACCGCCGTCAGTGCCAAAGCGGCCACGCTCCGCAAGGATATCGCGCTGGATGACAATATCGTGGCATTGCTGGAAGTTGGCAAACGCTGTATGGGTTATGTGGATGCGGGCTGGACCAGCCGCGGCGGATTCTCCGGTGTGGAGATCATGGGGGACAACGGATTCCTGCTGGTTGACTACGCCAAAGGCAAGGTTTCCGCGACCTATGGTGTAACTTCGCCGGACGGCTCCATCACCATGAACGAAGATATAATTCTGGAGGGCGGCTCCCGTCCGCACTGGGGCAACCAGATGGCCGAATTCACCCGGAAACTGGCCGATGGTTCAGCACCATACCCGAACATCGATGATGGACTGGAAGCGCTGCGGATCACCCTGGCCTGTTACGAATCCAGCCGCGAAGGCAAACGTATCGCCATCAAGCGGTAAGTTTCCACCAACCAAGAGCACAAAAAAGAGTCCGAACTCGCGTTGAGTTCGGACTCTTTGACTTTTACAGGATTAAATCCGGTGATCAGTCTTCGGCATGGCCGGCGGAACCGAGCACGTCTTTGTTCTTGCGCATATAGAGCTGCTTGAGCATTTCGCGGGCCGGGCCCAGATATTTGCGCGGGTCGAATTCGGCCGGTTTTTCGTCGAATTCCTTGCGGATGGCGGCGGTCATGGCGAGACGGCCGTCGGAGTCGATATTGATTTTGCAGACGGCGGATTTGGCCGCTTCGCGGAGCTGGTCTTCACCGATGCCGATGGCGTCTTTCAATTTGCCGCCATGTTCATTGATGATCTTGACGAGGTCCTGCGGAACCGAGGAGGAACCATGCAGAACGATCGGGAATCCGGGGAGGCGTTTTTCAATTTCGGCGAGGATGTCGAGACGGATCTTCGGATTCTGGCCGGGCTTGAATTTGAAAGCGCCGTGGGAGGTGCCGATGGAAATCGCGAGACTGTCCACACCGGTCTTGCCGACGAAATCCTGAACTTCGCCCGGCTGGGTGTAGGTGTGTTCTTCGGCGGAGACTTCGTCTTCCACACCGGCGAGCACGCCGAGTTCGCCTTCGACGGAGACATCGTATTTGTGGGCGTATTCGACGACCTTGCGGGTCAGTTCGACGTTTTCTTCGTAGGAATGATGGGAACCGTCGATCATGACGGAGGAGAAACCGTATTCAATACAGCTTTTGCAGAGTTCGAAAGTATCGCCGTGGTCGAGATGCAGACAGATCGGAATGCCTTTGCCGCCGGTCAGTTCCTTGGCGTATTCCACCGCGCCCTGGGCCATGTAGCGCAGGAGGGTCTGATTGGCATATTTACGGGCGCCGGAGGAAACCTGAAGGATAACGGGAGAGCTGGTTTCGCAGCAAGCCTGAATGATCGCCTGAAGCTGTTCCATGTTGTTGAAGTTGTAGGCAGGAATCGCGTAATGGCCTTTCATGGCCTTGGCGAACATTTCCCTGGTGTTGACCAGTCCGAGATCTTTGTAATTGATCATGATTATCTCCTTTGGGGTTGAACATCAACGCTTGAGTTAATATGCCTCAAAATAGCAAAATTACAACCGGTTATCGGAGATTTTATCCGATAATTATTTGCATTGTCGTTTTCGCAACCTATAGTTTGGGTAACGCTTTTCAGGAGGTTGGCATGAAAATGAAAGAGGTAGTATCGGCGTCGGCGGCTCTGCTGTTGCTGGCGGGAAGCGGATGTGTCACCAGTAAATGCGATCCGGCACTGAAACAAAGGGTCTCGGACCTTGAACAACGGCTGGCGGAACTGAAAACTGAACAGGCGGAATCCATCGGACTGGAAGAACTGTTCAGTGAATATTTCCTGAACGGGCAAGTCAGCGGCGCACTCGTGATGCGTTATCTGAAACTCATCGCACCACCAAAAAATCCAACCCCGGAACAAATCAGGGAATACATCGCCAAGGTTTCTGGCATCAAAAACATCACCCGGAGAAGCCAGCCGCAAATCCAGGAAACCATCGCCTCGCAACTGACGCAATTCGGGCGAAAATACCTGCCGGAAATGCTCCCCGCCCTCGACAATCCCGGCGTCCAGGCGGCAGCGGCGGAATTGGCACGACCGGAGGACAAGGAGTTGTTATACGCCTATGCGATCAACGGAAACAACCCCAACAGCAAATTTGCCGCCGCACTGTTCCTGAACCTGGCGAACGAATCGGATAAAGACGCCGTGCTGAAGCTCCTCCCCGAAAATCCAGACGCGATCAACACGGTCATACGACTGAAAATGGAAAAAGACGCTCTCGGGATCATTACCAATAAGCTTCGCAGCATAAACCAGTGGAATAACAACAACAGCAACTACGAGAAATGGCTTCCCGTTGCCATCAATAATCTGAAAGAAGCCGAAGGCCAGCAACTGCTGGAAGAACTGTGGAGCGCCCAGAAAGCCCAGGGCATGAATGATCAATGGCGAATATTGAACACAGCCGCGAAACTTGCTTCCTTCGGTTGCCTGCCGGCATTTCACTATATGGCGTCAAGTTGCATTCAATACAATGGCGGACAGGCGCATCAGGTCCTGTCCCTGACACCGTTCCGCAATTTCAATGATTTCAAAAACTGGTACCAGAAGAATAAAGATATCCTGATATTCAACAAGAAACAGAATATTTTCACGGTCCCTGCCGGACAGGAGGACACAAAATGAAAAAGATACTATTCACAATGGTTGCGGGAAGCGTCATCCTGTGGAACGGCGGCGGTTGCGTCAGGCTGGACAACAACGCGGAACTCGCGGCCCGCATTGAGACGCTGGAAACCGAAATCGCCGATTTCGAGGAATTTTCCGAAGCCGAGGATCAAGTGAACCTCCGGGAATTGTTCGAAATCTACAATGCGGGCGGACAACTTGATCCGAGCCTGGCACGCCGCTACGTGAAATTGGTCCAACTGCCGGAGAATCCGACCAAAGATCAAATAAAGGATTACCTCCAGAAAATGGCGATTTTCAGCAATTACCTGCAGTATGATTTATTCAAGGCGGAAGTTATTTCTCAATTAAGAAAAGGGCGAAAACTGGCGCTGACGGAAGCCATACCGCGCATGAACAACGACCAGTTGTACCGCTATATCGTCGAGGGTCTTTTCACCGAGGAGGACAAGCCTTTGCTGATCCCGTACCTGAAAACGCCCAACGCCTATCCGGCATTTGAACTCTTCCAAAAGTTCGCCAATGCTTCGGACTGCGACCTCCTGATCGAATTATTGCCGTACAATCACAGACTGTTCGCGATAATTGAACAACTCTCCCCGCCAGAAGAAAAATTACTCCCGACCCTCACCAAAGAACTGCTCAAAGGACGTTATTTCAATTATTATGATCAATGGTTGAACTATGTCATGAGAAACCTCAACCACAAGGAGCGCGAAAAATTCATACGGGAGTTCTGGTCGCAAACCGCGCAGGCCGACAACAGCAATACCCGCTCCAGAAACATCATGCTGCAGCTGGCCTCCTATGGCTTCATTCCCGCATTTAAACAGCTGATGATGCGTCCTGAACTACTGAAGCCCGATACATACAGCCAAAATCGGCTTGTCGCCCTTACTCCATGCAAGAACTTTTCCGAGCTTCAGGAATGGTACGAAAGCAACAAAGGGGGCGAACCCTATTTCGACAAAGACCGGAACATCTATGACTTTCGGGCAAAATCGCCGACCAACGATAACCAACAGCCCGCAAACTGAAATCGCCCGCCACCGCCCCGGCGGTGGTTTTTCGTCAAAAAGTTAAACAAATCATTAACAATGAAAAAATAACGATTTTTTTATTAAGCGAATACTAAATTCACAAGCAGGCCGGTTCAGAAAACCTTAAACCCCCGATTTTGAGGCAAAAATCGGGGGTTGACTTTTTCCGGCAGCACAGTATAATATTAAGCATGAACTTAATAAAAGGAGTTGACATGGACTGCTACGGGAAATTACATGGAAAACTGGATGAATGCGGCAAATGCAAATATATAAAATGGTGCGCGAACGCAGGAGACCCGGACTTGCTCGTTGACAAGATGGCCAGCCTCGATATTCTCGCCGCGCCGGGCGCGGACGCCGAATCGCTCCAGGCTCCGCTCCGTACTCCGGACACACCTTCCGGGAAACGGCCCGTTTACAGCAAAGAAGATCTGTATGAAGTCATCGCCTTTTTTCTGGCGCTCGACTGGCAAACCATTGAAATGCTGGAGGAGAAACTCAATCACCCGGAAATCAAATTTTCCGATATGGGGCGTTCGCGCAAGGTCAGCAAACAGGCCGTACACAAATTCATTAAATCGCGCTGCGAAATGTTCCCGGAATTGGAACCGTTCTTACGCAACCGGAAAAACCGGATCAATAAACCCAATGAAACCTTTATGGAGGCCGTATGTCGAATCAAAAAGACCACGTTCGAAATGAGATCGAAAAAACCAGAACCCGCCTGTCCATCCTTGAGGAACTTGACCTCCTTGACTCGGAATTTGGACTTATCCAGGTTGAGTATATGCAAAGGCGCAGAATTCTCGAAGCCAAACTGATCGAAAACGCCCCGGCCGACCCGCCCGGGCAGGAAGCCTCCGCCTGACCTTTCCCGGGAGCGAAAACACCTCTGAACGGTGTTTCCGCTCCCGCCATAATTACCGGAGAAAAACGGCTTATTCGGTCCGATCCGCAAGAAACTGTGATTCCGGCTTGAAAATGCGATATGCGGGGTCTACATTAACCGCAAATATCAATTTGATCTGAAAGGACGGATTAGGATGGGCTTCAGTCTCTTCACCAAACGGCGTTTTCTGCCTCTGTTTATAACACAATTCCTGGGTGCGTTCAACGATAATTGCCTAAAAAATGCATTATTGCTGTTAATTACTTACCGAATCTCCACTTCCCCCGCCGAGACCACGGTTTATTCGATGATCGCCACGGGGATTTTCATCATTCCCTATTTCTTCTTTTCGGCTATCGCCGGCCAACTCGCCGACAAATACGACCGGGCCTGGCTGGTACGACTGGTGAAAATCTGGGAAATCATCCTGATGATGCTGGCGATCCCGTTCCTGTATCTGGAAAACATCACACTGCTCCTGATCCTGCTTTTTATGATGGGTACGCAGTCCACCTTTTTCAGCCCGATGAAATATTCACTGCTCCCGCAACAGTTGTACAAAGAGGAACTGGTGGCGGGCAACGCCTACATTGAAGCCGGTACCTACCTCGCAATCCTGCTGGGAACCATCGCCGGCGGACTGCTGATTCTGATCGAAAGTACAGGGAAGAACTGGACCGGCTGTTGGTGGACCGGCGGACTGCTGTTCATACTGGCGCTGGCGGGATACGCGGCAAGCCGCGGTATTCCGAAAGCGGAACGGGTGGCCCCGGAGCTCCGGCTGAACTGGAATATCTTCGGCGAAACATTTGAAATCCTCCGCATGGTGCACCGGCAAAAAATCGTCTGGCGGTGCATCCTCGGCATATCCGCGTTCTGGCTGGTCGGAGCGCTGTATCTGGCGCAACTGCCGGGGTTCTGCCGCGACGTACTGAACGCCGAGGGCGAGGTCGTGACCTTTTTCCTGATGGTGTTCTCGGTCGGAATCGGCGCGGGCTCGCTGTTATGTAACCGTCTGCTGCGAGGGTTGATGCAGACAACTTACCTGCCGCTCGGAGCGTTGGGGATGGCGGCCTTTACGTTCAGTCTGTTTCTCAGTTCCTACTGGCTGGGGGTCGACCCGGAGGGCGCGCGAATTTCATTGCAGGAGTACATGACACAGGGGCTGTTCTGGAAACTGTCACTTGACATGTTCATGGTGGCGGTTTTCGGCGGGATTTTCACGGTTCCGCTTTACGCGCTGATGCAAGGCAAAGGGGAACCGAAAGAAATGGCCCGGATCATCGCCGGCAACAATATCATGAACGCGGTGTTCATGGCCGTCGGCACTGGCATCGTCGCATTGCTTTCGTACTGGTTCAACGCCTCGTCACCAATGGTTTTCCTGTGGATCGCGCTGTTCAACATCTACATGGCGGCCTATATCTGCCGACTGCTGCCGGACGCCCTGATCCGCTCGCTGACCCGTTTCGTACTGATGCTCCTGTATCGCGTCAACGTCAAAGGGTTGGAAAATTACGAGAAAGCGGGCAGGCGGGTCTTGATTATTTCAAACCATACCTCACTGCTGGACGGCATACTGATCGCGGCATTCATGCCGGAAAAGTTAACCTTCGCCATCAACACCCACATGGCCCATAAGTGGTGGATGCGCCCGATGATGTCGCTGGTAAACGCGCACCAGATCGACCCCACCAACCCGCTGGCGTCGCGCACCCTGATCAAGGAAATGCGCCGCAACAATAAGGTGATGATATTCCCGGAGGGGCGCGTCACGGTAACCGGCTCGCTGATGAAGGTTTACGAAGGCACCGGGATGATTGCGGAAAAATCGGGGGCGATGATCCTGCCGGTCCGAATCGACGGCGCCCAGTATTCGCCGTTCTCCTATCTGAAAAAACGTCTGCGCACCCGCTGGTTTCCCAAAATCACCCTGACCATGCTGCCGCCCCAACGCTTCGAACTGCCGCCGGACGTTACGTTGCGCAAACACCGCCAGGCCGTGTCGGACAAAATTTATGACATCATGGTGGAAATGCTTTATAAAAGTACGAGCATCGACATCCATCTGTTCCAATCACTGTTGAACTCGGCGCATATCAACGGCGGCGGCATGTTGATTGCTGAAGACATCAACCGTCATCCGATAACCATTCGCGGTATCATTTTCAAAAGTTATATGCTCGGCCGGCTGATCAAAAACGGCGTCGGCGACGACAAGGCCGTGGGCATCATGCTGCCAAGTTCACTGGCCTGTCTGGTGACTTATTTCGCCATGCAGGCCTACGACCTCGTTCCGGCCATGATCAATTTTACCGTCGGCTCCTCGCTGGTGGCAAAAAGCTGTCAGACCGCACAGATCAGGACCATCATCACGTCCCGTGCGTTCATCGAACAGGCCGACCTGAAAATATTGGAAAAAACCCTGCTCGACGCCGGCCTCACTCTGGTTTACCTGGAGGATGTCCGCGACCACGCCACGCTCGGCGGCAAAATCCGCGGCTTCTTCCGCTACCTCTTTAAAATCAAGCCGAAATCGGACCCGTCCGGACCCGGTACCATCCTGTTCACCTCCGGCTCGGAGGGCAGTCCGAAAGCCGTGGTGCTGAGCCATCGCAACCTTCAGGCCAACCGGGTCCAATGCCTGAGTATGGTGCCGATCACCAACGAAGACCGTATCTTCAACTGCCTGCCGATGTTTCATTCATTCGGATTGGGGATCGGTTCAGTGCTGCCGGTGCTTTCGGGCATCCGCACGTTTTTCTACCCCTCTCCGCTGCATTATCGAATCATTTCCGAACTGTGCTACGACACCAGCACTTCGGTGATTTTCGGTACCGACACCTTTATGAGCGGCTATGCGCGAGCGGCACACCCGTATGACTTTTTTAACCTCAGGATTGCCATCGTCGGAGCGGAAAAACTACGCCAGCAGACCCGTGAAATCTGGATGGAAAAATTCGGCGTCCGCCTCTACGGCGGCTACGGCACCACCGAGACTTCACCCGTCGTTTGCCTGAACACCCCCATGTATAACAAAACCGGATCGGTCGGCCGCGCGGTGCCGGGCCTCGAATGCCGCCTCGAACCCGTGGACGGTGTGGCGGAAGGCGGCAGACTGCTGATTCGCGGCGACAACGTCATGCTCGGTTATTACCTGCCGGAAAATCCCGGCGTACTGGTGCCGCCCCCGGACGGCTGGTACGACACCGGCGACATCGTGCGTATCGACGACGACAATTTCATCTTCATCATTGGCCGCGCCAAGCGTTTCGCCAAAATCAGCGGCGAAATGATCTCGCTGGGCGCCGTCGAGGAAGCCGTCCACAGCCTCTGGCCAGACGCCAGACAAGGGGTCGTGGCCATTGAATCGGAAAACAAGGGCGAACAACTGGTACTGGTCACCGAACAGGAGGACGCCGCACTGCCCGACCTGATGCGATTTTTCCGTGAAAAAGGATTCAGCGAACTCTGGATTCCGAAGAAAATCGTTATCGTAAAGGAAATTCCGTTGCTCGGCAGCGGCAAATTCGACTACAGCGAAGCCGCCAATATCGCCAGAAACAACGGACAACCATCGACATCGACGTGAGAAACAGTACCCTATAAAACGCGGAGGACTGCATATGAACGACATACTGAATCATCATCTGTACCATTTCCTGGCCGAAGGAAACATCATCTGCGGCCTGAAAGCAGTTGATTCGGCCGGAGCAATCGATGAGTTGACCGAACGGCTCTGCCGCAACAATGCCGGATTGGAAAAAGGGATTGTCGTCGAGGAAGTCACCGCCCGCGAAAAAATCGTCCCCACCGTTATTGCCCCCGGACTGGCCGTACCCCACGCCCGGCTCCCCGGACTCGAACGGCTGCTGGTGGTCCTCGGAACTTCCGAGCCGGGAATCGACTTCAAAATCGACGGCATGCCGCCGGTCAAGGTGATTGTGCTCGTCCTGACCCCGAAAGACGATCCGGGACTGCATCTCCAGGTGCTTTCCGCCCTGGCCACCGACTTCAGCATGCCGGACGCCATCAACAAGGTCGCCGAACAGAATACCCCCGGCGAAGTCCTGAAATATTTCCACTCCAATGACGTGGTACTCCCCGAATACCTGACCGCGCGCGATGTGATGAAGACCCTGCCGGTCACCATGCAGGAGTCCGACACCCTGCAGAAAGTCATCGAAGTCTTCGCCACCAGCCGCGTCGACGAAATCCCGATACTGGACCCGGAGGGGGACATCCGCGGCGTGGTATCGCTGGAGGATATCCTGCGCTTCAGCCTGCCGGACCATATCTTGTGGATGGAGGATCTGACCTCGATTTACCGTTTCCAGCCTTTCGCCGAAATGCTCCGCGAAGACGAGGAAACCAAGCTGGCCGACTTCATGCGCGAGGACTTCGTCAAAGTGCCGGAAGATCTCCCGGCGATTCAGTTGGCCAAGATTTTTCTGGTCAGCAAATGCCGCCAGATCATGGTCGCCGACGGCAACCGTTTGGTGGGGGTGGTCAACCTGAAGGAATTCGTTTCCAAAATGTTCTGGGAATAACGCGGCGGCGGCAAGTTACGCGAACGAATTTTATTTTTATACTCAACTATGATGAGGTTTTCTTATGCATGAAGATGGCGGTTCGGTAGTATTGAGCGCTCCGCAAATGATTTTCAGGATGGGGATCATGATCGGAGTCGGGTTGCTGGTCGGATTTGGGACCGGATTTCTAGGGCTTGACACGCGGCAGGCGGCGTCCTGCGCAGTATTTGTCAGCATTATCATGGGGACGCTGTTTTTCTGGAATTTCCGGCTGGCGATCGCGTTCCTCGGGCTGGCGGTGCTGATCTTCACCAATTCATTGACCATCGGCGCATTCATCGTCGCTTCGGAGTTGAATGTGATCCTGTTCCTGGTCGGCATGATGGTCGTGGTGGGTGCGTTGCGCGACCTCGGTTTCTTTACCTGGGTGGTACAATTGATCGTCTCCATGCGGAACCTGACCGGCAAAAAATTCATCGCGGTCACCGCGGTCTGTTCCGCCCTGCTGGCCTGCGCCGTGGACGAAGTCACCTCAATCATTTTTATTTCAACGCTGATCTTCCAGGTCTGTGACCGGTTGAAACTCAATCCCACCCCCTACATCATCATCTGCGTGTTCGCCACCAACGTGGGAAGCGCGGGCACCATGATGGGAAATCCAGTGGGAATCCTGATCGGTTCAAAGGCGGGATTGTCGTTTTTCGACTTCATCATCTGGGCGTTTCCGATCATGCTGTTGGCCCTGGCGCTGGTAGTGGCGATGACGATGTGGTTTTATCGGCACGAGCTGGAAAAATTCGACGTCAGCATGAAAGAACGTCTCTCCCGAAACCTGAGCCTGGTGCCCAAAATCGATGTTCCCTACAAACGCGGACTGCTGCTGCTGGTCGTCACCATAATGCTGATCGCCTCGCACTCCTTCCTCGAATCGCTCTTTCACCTGGAAAAAAACAGCATTCTGATGATCGCCCCGCTGATCTGTTCGGGCATCGTCATGATCCTGCGGCGCGACCGCGCCCGGTACTATATCGAGCACGAAGTGGACTGGTGGACCCTGCTTTTTTTCATGCTGCTCTTTGCGGTGGCCGGTACGCTGGAATTCACGCACGTGGACAAGATCATGGCCAATGAATTCTCCGCTATCTGCGGCACCAACCCCATTACCCTGATCCCATTGATCCTGACCGTATCCGCCATCGGCTCGGCTTTCGTCGACAACGTGATTTTCGTGGCGGCGTTCTGCCCGGTGATCAGCAAACTGGCGGTCAGCCTGAACGACCTGCCGCTGTGGTGGGCGCTGCTCTTCGGGGCCTGTTTCGGCGGCAATATCACGATGATCGGCAGCACCGCCAACATCGTGGCGCTGGGGATGCTGGAAAAACGGGCCCATGTCCATATGTCGTTCTTTCACTGGCTGAAAATCGGGGTCACAACCACACTGGTAGCCGGCGGCGTCGCCTGCCTGGCGCTATACGCGCTGACGCCGTTCATGCCGGACCGTTATTCGCGGATCGGATACGCCGACTTCGATGAAAACACGATCCCCATCGTCAATAAAAGCGCCATCGTCAACGCCATTCACAGCGACGCCGCCCCGGACCTT
The DNA here is from genome assembly GCA_937888615.1 of uncultured Lentisphaeria bacterium. Classification (GTDB taxonomy): domain Bacteria; phylum Verrucomicrobiota; class Lentisphaeria; order Victivallales; family Victivallaceae; genus UBA5239. The sequence goes on from CALABZ010000019.1 coordinate 30,350, forward strand.
TCCCATACGCCGAAGGGCTACTCGGCCGTCACGCTGCAAATGACCGATGGTGGCCGTCCGCCGATCCGTTTTACCGCCTATCTGCCGGACCCGGCCATGCTGAAGAAAATCGAAAGCACCGACGGCCAACTCTACTACAAGGGGAAATTATGGCACACCGGCACCGGCGCTGAATATCCGGCTTATATGGTGGTGGAAGAAGTGCTTGACGAGCCGCCGCGTCACTGACCAGAATCGTCCGCGGGAACCGTTGACTCGGCGGCGTTCACCACGCTGCCGGTCGCTTTGCCGCGCTCCTCGTTGATGGTTTCGGCGGCAGTAACCTGCAGAATGGTGATGATCAGCAGAAAGATCATCGCCTGTACCACGATGACACTCGCGGTCCGCAAGTCCCCCCAGAGCAGCGGCAAAACGCTCAACCCGAGCATCAGCTCCATCAGGTGTACCATTTGTACGGCGCGCTTGCGGCTCAGCCCCATTTTGACGAAACGGTGCGAGATATGGTTATGGTCCCCCACATAGATGGGCTTGTGATTGCGAAGACGGATCAGCACCACCACCATTGCGTCAAAAAGCGGAATGGCGAGGATGAAAAGCGGAATCAGGATCGGCAGTCGGGTCAATGACTCCTGGTGCGAAAAATAACTGATTCCCGCACTGATCACCGCCGCCATATAACCCAGGAAATGGCTCCCGGAGTCCCCCATGAAAATTGAAGCCGGCGTGTGGTTGTAGAACCAGAACCCGAGGCAAACGCCGCAGGTCAGCGCCCCCAGCGTCGCCAGAAAATACTGGTTGGTCAATGCCGCCGTCACCGCAAAAAGCCCCATCGCAATGGTGATGGTTCCCACCGCCAGGCCATCCATGTTGTCGAAAAAGTTGATCGCATTCATCAGCAGCATGATCCAAAACACGGATACACACCAGATAAACACCGGATTGTTCACGAACAAAGTCACCCGGACCCCGCCGAATGAAACCGCCAGCGCCGCAATCAGGAACTGCCCGCTGAATTTATACTGCGGCTTCATGCCGAATTTATCGTCCCACAACCCCAGTCCCATTGCCAGGAAAGCCCCCAGGCAAATCACGGCCAGTCGCGGCGTGATCATTCTGATCCCGTTGATATTTCCGCTGATATCGGATGAAATATGATCCACATTGGCGGTCATGACCATCAGATAACCGAGAACAATGGCGATAAACCATGCGCCGAACATGGCCAGACCGCCCATATAGGGGGTGGCGGCGCGATGCTGTTTATGCTTTTCGCCTTTCGGACGGTCCATGATGTCCCATTTTTCGGCGAGGGTTCGGCAGCCGGGGGTCAACACCAGTGACAGAATGCCGCCCAACAGAAAAACCAGCAGGTAAATATGCTCCCAGGAGATCATTTTCGAAAAACCTTTCGTTATCAAGTTTGGATTTACCGGGGTATCAACTATATTATAGCAGAAAAACCCCAACTTTAAAATGTGAAAACGATGAATGAACGATATATTTTCGGCCCGGTGGCTTCACGCAGGCTCGGCGTCTCGCTGGGCGTGGACCTGGTGCCGTCCAAAACCTGTCCGCTGGACTGCATCTATTGCGAAGCCGGCGCTACCACAAACCTGACCACGGAACGCCGCGAATACGTACCGGCGGACCAGGTCATTGCCCAACTCGACGAAGCCTTGAAAAAAGGACCGGAACTCGACTACCTGACCTTTTCCGGCGGCGGCGAGCCGACCCTGAATTCCGGAATCGGCAAAATCGTCGATTTCGTCAAGGACCATTACCCCCAATACAAAATCTGCCTGCTGACCAACGGCTGCCTGCTCGGCGATCCCGAAGTCGTCCGCGAAATCGCCCGGGTGGACCTGGTAGTGCCGTCGCTGGACGCTTCAAATGCGGAAGAATTCAAAATCATCAACCGCCAGGCCTCCGATCTCACTTTTGATGACATGCTGCAGGGGTTGATCGATTATTGCGGGAAACGCACCTCGCTGGTGTGGCTGGAACTCTTCATCGTCCCCGGCGTAAACGATTCGGACGAGTCGATCGCCCGTTTCGCCGGCATCATCCGCCGCATTCAGCCGGACAAGGTCCAGCTCAACACCCTTGACCGCCCCGGCGTGGTCGATTGGGTAAAAGCCTCCACGGCGGAGAACACCATGCGCTTCATCAACGCGTTCGAACCGTTCGTTCCGGTGGAAGCGGTGGGTCCGTTCCGTTACCGGAGCAAGGAGCTGCGGCATGATATCGAGCTTACTGACGTGGACAACCGGATTCTGGCCCTGATCAGCCGCCGTCCCGGCACCCTGGCCGATCTGCAAGTGGCGCTGGACCTGCCCGCCGTGGAAATCAAACCGCACCTGGACCGTATGCTCCAGGCCGGACAGATTATTTCCGAAAGGCTTTCACGCGGCGATTTCTACAGCGTTCCGCAATAAGGGGGAGAACCGGCGAAGTTTTCGGGGCGGTTGGTCATGATG